>NZ_BDLP01000400.1:0-3690 GCF_001950415.1 Roseomonas sp. TAS13 | reverse complement strand
AAGAGACAGCCATGCTGGCGGACCACCTGTCCCGCCTGGGGGTCCTGCCCGTGCGGGAGGCCAGGGATGGCGAGGTGCTGCATCCGGGGCGGCTCTATCTCGCGCCCGGTGACCGCCACATGCTGGCGGTGCGCGACGGCCGGGCGCTGGTTTCCCGGCTGAGCGACGCGCCGCCCGAGAATTTCTGCCGTCCGGCGGTGGACCCGATGCTGCGCAGCCTGGTCGCCGCCTTCGGGGGGGGCGTCCTGGCGGTGATCCTGACCGGCATGGGCTCGGATGGCCTGGCCGGCAGCCGCGCGGTGGCGGCGGCGGGCGGCACCGTGCTGGCGCAGGACGAGGCCTCCTCGGTGGTCTGGGGCATGCCCGGCGCCGTGGCCCGGGCCGGCCTCGCGGAAGCGGTGCTGCCGCCGGAAGGACTGGCGGAGCGGCTGCGGCAGCAACGCTGGGCCTTTGCGCGGCGCGGCGCGGCGGGGGTGGAAGCATGACCGCCACGGCATTGTCGGCCATCGCCACGCTGGTGCAGGCGCGTTCCGGCATCGTGCTGGGCGAGGACAAGGGCTACATGCTGGAAACCCGGCTGGCTCCCCTGCTCCGCCGCCACGGTCTGCGCGACCTGCAGCTCCTGGCCAGCCGTCTGCAGGGCCCCGGTGCCCAGGGGCTGGCGCGCGAGGTCACCGAGGCGCTGACCACCAACGAGTCCTCCTTCTTTCGCGACGGCAAGCCTTTCGATCATCTGCGCCGCATCCTCCCCGAACTGGCGGCCGCCCGCCCGCCCGGACAGGCGCTGCGCATCTGGTCCGCCGCCTGCTCCACGGGGCAGGAAGCCTATTCGATCGCCATGATCCTGGACGAGCTGCGGGGCCAGCTGGGCGGCCGGGATTGCGAGATTCTCGGCACCGACCTGAGCCGCGAGGTGGTGGCCCGCGCGCAGGAAGGCAGCTTCAGCCAGTTCGAGGTGCAGCGCGGCCTGCCGATCCAGCTGCTGGTGAAGCATTTCCGACAGGAAGGCACGCGCTGGCGCGCCTCGCCTGAGTTGCGCGCCAGCGTGCGCTTCGCGGAAGGCAACCTACTGGAGGATCTGCGCAGACTGGGCCGCTTCGACGTGATCTTCTGCCGGAACGTGCTGATCTATTTCGACACGCCGACCAAGCGCCGGGTGCTGGAGGCGCTGGCCGGGCGCATGGCGCCGGATGGCCTGCTCTACCTGGGCGGAGCCGAGACGGTGCTCGGCGTGACCGACGGCCTGGTGCCCCTGCCCGGCGAACGCGGACCGCACCGGCTGCGCGGCGCCGCTACCGTGCCGTCACGGTAGGGCGGCGCCATCACGCGACAACCAAAGCCCCCTGGCCTGATCCGCCTCTCTCAGGCGGCGACGAGGGGGATCTTAGGGCTTTCCTCGGCTTTCAGCGTCTTCGCAGTCCGGGTGTTTCCCACAGGGTCCCGCAGCACATAGCCACGGCCCCAGACCGTGCCGATCAGGTCGGAACAGCCCGCCTGGGCCAGCTTCTTGCGCAGCTTGCAGATGAAGACGTCGATGATCTTCACCTCCGGTTCATCCATGCCGCCATAGAGGTGGTTGAGGAAGGCTTCCTTCGTCAGCACCGCGCCCTTGCGCAGCGTCAGGAGTTCCAGCGTTGCATATTCCTTGCTGGTCAGGTGGACCGGCCTTCCGCTCACCGTCACCTCGCGGGAGGCGAGGTCGAGCGTCATGTCGCCCACCGTCAGGCTGGGCTGCGCGAAGCCCTTGGCGCGGCGCACGATGGCCTGGATGCGGGCGATCAGTTCCTGCTGGTCGAAGGGCTTCACGATGAAGTCGTCGGCCCCCATGCCGAAACCCTTCACCTTCGCCTGTGGCCGCGAAAGGCCCGAAAGGATCAGCACCGGGGTCTCGATGCGCGCCGCCCGCAGCCGGCGCACGACCTCGTAGCCCTCCATGTCCGGCAGCATCAGGTCCTGGATGACGATGTCGTAGTCGTAGAGGCGGGCCAACTCCAGCGCCTCCTCGCCCGTATCGGCCGTGTCCACGATCATCGAGGCCGACTTCAGCATCAGGGAGATGCCGCGGGCGGTCGTGAGATCATCTTCAACCAGAAGAACTCGCATCTTTTTTTGCTCCACACCTTATGCGTGTATTTGGCCTCATAATTCGGAAACTGAAAAGGGTCATTTTAGAGATTGAGCGAATGAAGACATGAGACGGAAATCTTAAAAGACATGGACCCTCACCTTCCCCTAGTCTCCCGCCTCCAGGCCCTATCAATAATTATTAGTCAAAAACACATAGTTAACAGGTACGGCATGGTAGAATCGGTACTCGGCCAGGCTGTGACACTATCCGGCTTCCATCCCCCTCTCGTCCTGGGCTCCCAACTACGAATGTCCTCAGATCATGGAAATAGTCTCAGATTAGAGGCGATTGGTATAAATTGTGGATGCGTCCAGGCGGCACTGGACTGCAGGCCGGATGGCGTGGCTGTCGGAGACACGGTGTGGCTCGATGGGGAGGCCGGAATCGCCCCGTCGGCCGGCTGGCTAGGGCGAGTTGTCGATGCCTATGGGCGCCCCATGGACGGCGGAACGACTCCGCCGCCGGGGCCTCGGCGCAGCCGACTCCATGCCGCACCACCCCCGGCCGGGCTGCGCGCACGCCTGGGGGACAGGATCGACCTGGGCGTGCGGGCGCTCGATCTTTTCGCCACCTGCCGGCGCGGGCAGCGCCTGGGCCTCTTCGCGGCCTCGGGCGTCGGCAAATCGACGCTGATGTCGATGCTGGCCCGTGGCGCTGACTGTGACGTGGCGGTGATCTGCCTGGTGGGGGAGCGGGGGCGCGAACTTCGGGAGTTCCTGGAGGACGATCTCGGGCCGCAAGGGCGGGCGCGCAGCGTGGTGGTCTGCGCCACCTCCGACGCCTCGCCGCTGGAACGCCGTGACGTGGCCCTGGCGGCAATGAGCGTCGCCGAGCACTTCCGCGACGAGGGGCAGCGCGTGCTGCTGCTGATGGACAGCGTCACCCGCTTCGCCATGGCGCTGCGGGAGATCGGGCTGGCGGCCGGGGAGCCGCCCACCACGAAGGGCTATCCTCCCTCCGTCTTCGCGGAACTGCCGCGCCTGCTCGAACGCGCCGGCATGGCGGCGGAAGGCGCGGGCGGCGGCAGCATTACAGGGCTCTTCACCGTGCTGGTGGAGGGCGACGACCATGACGAGCCGGTGGCCGATGCCGTGCGCGGCATCCTCGATGGCCATGTCGTGCTGGACCGCGCCATCGGAGAGGCGGGGCGCTATCCGGCGGTGGACGTGCTGCGCTCGCTGTCGCGCACCTCGCCGGGCTGCCTGCGGCCCGAGGAACGCCCCCTGCTGGCGCGGGCGAGGAAGATCCTGTCGCTGCACCGGGACATGGCGGATCTGGTGCGGCTGGGAGCCTATCGCGCCGGCAGCGACCCGGCGGTGGACGAGGCCATCCGCCTGGCACCCAGGATCGAGGCCGTGCTCGCCCAGGGGCGGGAGGAACGCGGGACGGTGGAGGACGCCTTCCACCGCCTGGCGGATGCCATGGAGGGCGCATGAGCCGGCCGGGCGCGCGAGATCCCCTGGCCGTGCTGCGGCGGCTGCGGGCGACCGAGGTAGAGCAGGCGAAGCGCGCCTTCGGCGCTGTCTCTTGATCACATCTACGCACAGCTCCACCGTAAGGCG
>NZ_BDLP01000399.1:0-3695 GCF_001950415.1 Roseomonas sp. TAS13 | reverse complement strand
CGCCCGACGTGCTGGAGAAGATCATCGCCCGCATCCCCGTCGGCCGGCTGGGCCGGGCCGACGACATCGCGCGCGGCGTCTGCTTCCTCACCGCCGACGATGCCGAGTTCATCACAGGCTCGACCATATCCATCAACGGTGGACAGCATATGTACTGAACCGCTCAGGGGACACAGGCCCGGCGGTGCGGCCGAGGGGACTCTTCCTTCCTCCGGATGCCAGGATCCGGAATCCGGCAGGTGAAGTGGAATCAGGAGGCTGGGTTGATCGACAACCGCACGCGTTCACATCGTTCCAGGGTCGCTATCATCGAGGCAGCCCTTCATGTCCTGGCGCGCAACGGCGCCGGGCAACTGACGCTCGATGCCGTGGCGCGGGAGGCCGGGATCAGCAAGGGTGGGCTCATGCACCAGTTCAGGACAAAGGAAGCGATCATCAAGGCCCTGCTGGAGCACCACATCACCTATATCGAGACGTTCCAGAAGGACTACCTCCTGGAGAATGGCGACGGCCTTCCCCAGCCCGAGCTCAGCGCCGAAATCGCCGGCGACCGCGAGGCGACGACGATGCCCCACTCGATCGCCCTGGCGGTCTTCGGCGCGATGGCCGAGGACCAGCATCTTCTCGCACCCGTGCGGGAACACGCGAAATGCCGGACAGCGCTGCTGCGATCCGAGGCGGAAGACCCCGACGAGGCGATGATGAAGTGGTTCGCCGGAAAGGGAATCCTGTTCTGCAGCCTGCTGGGGATCAATCCCCTGGATGACGAGGGCGTCGACCGCCTGTTCCGGCAGCTGGAAAAGACCGGGGAGCGGGGCTGAACGACCGCATGACGGGCCCGGGCAGGGCCAACCCCCATGGTGCGGCCCGCGGGCCCGGCGGCGATCCCCGCCAGCCCGCGGCTGTCCGATCAGCCGGGCTCGCGCGGCCTGTCGCTGAGAGCCGGCGCCGCCCGCTGGCCGGCGAGGCCCGTGCCGGCGCCCAGGCGGATGCTGCCATCGGCCTGCGGCACGGCGAGCGGCGCGATCTGGACAGCCGCTCCGGCGGTGGTGAGGCCGATGGCGCGGGCACCCTGGTTGCTGAGGTCGATCAGCCGGTCGCTGCCCTGCGGCGTCACGTCGCGCACCTGCACCATGGTGATGCGGCCATTCTCCAGGTTCTTGACCCGCAGCGTGGAGCCGAGGGGCAGGACGCTGCTGGCGGCGATGTAGTCCGAGGGGTCGTAGGGCATGCCGTTGGCCATCGGCTCCCCGGCGATGCGGAAGGTGATCAGGCCGGCGGTGCCCTGCCGCAGCTCGCCGGTACGGTCCTCGCCCGGGTTGCCCATGGGGGGGCGGATGCCGGGACGCGTGAGCTCCACCACCGAGCCATCGCTGCCCGCCAGGGCGGCGGGCGAGGCCGCGAAAACCCCGGGCGCGTCCGTCAGGACCGCGGTCCCGAGCGCCAGCGTTCCGAGACACAGACCCAGAAACGCCCGATTCCACGTCGCCAGCATGGGGTTCGACCTCCAACTCACCGATTATAGCGGATGGCGCGGCCAATCGGGTGATTCGTTGCGCGAAGTTTCCGCTTCAAGCCTTTGGGAGCGCAGTGATAGTGGCGCCCCCGCAACGCTTTGGCCATGGCGACGGCACAATCCGGGGGGCAGGTCCGCGCAGCGGGGATGGCCACGCGCGGCGCCGTGATGCACGGGCCGAGTCGGCCCACGGTCCGGCCTGTGGCCGGGAAGGCCGGCGCGCCTCTGGCCCGGGGGAATCGGACAAGCGTTCCGCGCCTTCCGCCACCACCGGGCCGGACGCGGAGCCGCCGGTCAGGCGGGCGTCTCCTCCCGGATCGCGGCCCGTTGCCCACCGCTCAGCCGCAGCAGCGCCCCGGCCTCGGTCTCGAAGACATGGCTGGGGCTGCCGGCGGCGGCCCAGAGGCGCGGCAGGCGGAACAGGTCCTCGTCCAGCAGCACCAGCGGCGGGGTCAGATGGCCGACCGGGGAAACGCCGCCGATGGCAAAGCCCGTCACCTCCCGCACCCAGCGCCCCTTGGCCGGCTCGACGCGCAGCCCGGTCGCGGCCTCGACCTTCGCCGGATCGACCCGGTTGGCGCCGGAGGCGATCACCAGAACCGGCCGGTCCCCGGCGCGGAAGACGATGGACTTGGCGATCTGCGCCACGTCGCAGCCCACCGCCGCGGCAGCCTCGGCGGCGCTGCGCGTGCCCTCGGGAAAGCCGCGGATGGTGTCCGGATGCCCGGCGGCGAGCAACGCCTGCCGCACCCGCTCCACCGAGCCGCCCGCTTCCGCCTGCCCGTCCCGGCTGTCCCGCTGGCTCATGCCTGCCATCTTTCCCGTCATCGCCTGTCGCAGTGCCGAGCTGGATAGACCATCTTGCGCCGGTGCGGGACACCCCCGCCCTCGCCGACTGCCTGACTTCCGGACCCGCCCCGCTTGCCCGAGACCCTCGCCCCCGACCGTCCCGCCCCCCTGCCCGGCATCGCCCCGGCTGCCGAGCCGCTGGCCCTCTATGTCCACTGGCCCTTCTGCTTGGCCAAGTGCCCCTACTGCGACTTCAACTCCCATGTGCGGGACCGGGTGGACGCGGCGCGCTTCGGCCGCGCCCTGCGGGCGGAACTGTCGGCCGAGGCCGCGCGCAGCGGGCGGCGGCGGCTGCTCTCGGTCTTCTTCGGCGGCGGCACGCCCTCGCTGATGCCGCCCGAGCTGGTGGCGGGAATCCTGGAGGATGCCCGCCGCCTCTTCGACGCGCCCCCGGATCTGGAGGTGACGCTGGAGGCCAACCCGACCTCGGTGGAGGCCGCCAAGCTCCGCGCCTTCCGTGAGGCCGGGGTCAACCGCCTGTCCCTGGGCGTACAGTCGCTGGAGGAGGAATCCCTCCGCTTCCTGGGCCGCCAGCATTCGGCCGGCGAGGCGGTGGCGGCGCTGGAACAGGCCCGCGCCACCTTTCCGCGCCTGAGCTTCGACCTGATCTACGCCCGTCCCGGCCAGTCCGAGGATTCCTGGCGTGCCGAGCTGCGCCGCGCCCTGGCGCTGGCCGCCGACCATCTCTCGCTCTACCAGCTCACCATCGAGCCCGGCACGCGCTTCGCCACGGAACATGCCCGCGGCGCCTTCGCCCTGCCGGCGGATGACGATGCGGCGGCGATGTACACCGCCACGGCGGAGGAGGCCGCGCGCTTCGGCCTGCTGCCCTACGAGGTCTCGAACTACGCCAGGCCGGGCGCGGAGAGCCGGCACAACCTCGCCTACTGGCGCTATGGCGACTATCTCGGCATCGGTGCCGGGGCGCATCAGCGACTGGAACTCGGCGGCGCGCTCCTCGCCGCCCGCCGCCACCGCGCGCCGGAATCCTGGCTCTCCCTGGTCGAGCGCGAGGGCCATGCCCGGGTGGAGGAAATGGCCCTGGCGCCGGAAGAGCGCGGGCGCGAGGCGCTGCTGATGGGGCTGCGCCTCGCCGAGGGCATCGACCCCGCCCGTGTCGAGCGCCGCAGCGGCCGGCCCTTCGCCGATCTGGTGGAGCCGGCGGTGCTGCAAGCCTGCCTGGAGGAGGACTACCTCCGCTGGTCGCCCGAGGGGCGGCTGGTCGCCACCACCGAGGGCCGCCTGCGCCTGGACGCGATGCTGCCCGCCCTGCTGCGCTGAGGCGCTTTCTCGCGGCCGAGACCGGCCTTGCGCCCCTTGGTCCGGGGGG
>NZ_BDLP01000398.1:0-3705 GCF_001950415.1 Roseomonas sp. TAS13 | reverse complement strand
GCCTTACGGTGGAGCTGTGCGTAGATGTGATCAAGAGACAGGTCCATCGCCGCGCGGTCGTGCCCCGCCACGGTCAGCACCACCACCTCGCCCCGCGCATGCACCGCTTCCGGCCCGCCTTGCAGCAGCCGGGCGGTGGGCGGGGTGCGGAGACGGGTATCGGCCACGGCGCGCAGGATCGGGCGCGGGGTGAAGCCCTCCAGCCGGCAGCTCAGGTCGGGGTCGTCGGCCAGCACCGTGCCGCTGCCGACCAGGATGGCGTCATGCGTGCCGCGCAGCGCATGGGTCAGCCGGCGTGCCTCGGGGCCGGTGATCCAGCGGCTTTCCCCCGTGCGCGTGGCGATGCGCCCGTCGAGCGTGGTGGCGAGCTTGAGCGTCACCAGCGGCAGGCCGATCTCGATGCGGCGGATGAAGCCGGCATTCAGCGCCCGCGCCTCCGCCTCCAGCACCCCTTCCGTGACCGCGATGCCGGACTCCCGCAGCCGGCGGATGCCGTTGCCGTCCACCCGCGGATCGGGGTCGCGCAGGGCGGAGACCACCCGCGCCACGCCCGCCCTGGCCAGCGCATCGACGCAGGGTGGCGTCTTGCCCCAGTGGGAGCAGGGCTCCAGCGTCACATAGGCGGTGGCGCCGCGCGCCGCCTCGCCCGCCCGGGTCAGCGCGTTCACCTCGGCATGTGGGCGGCCGCCCGGCGAGGTCCAGCCGCGCCCGACCACCACCCCGTCGTGCACGATGACGCAGCCGACGGCGGGGTTCGGCCAGGTGTTGCCCAGGCCGCGCGCCGCCAGGGCCAGCGCGACGCGCATGTGCTGCCGGTCGATCTCTGTCGCGGGGATGTCGTTGTCGTGAGGCATGGCGAAGGGGGGCGGGTTTGGCACCCCCCTCAGCCATTGTCCAGCGAACCGAGCAGGTCCTGGAAGTCCTTCGCCTCGCGGAAATTCTCGTAGACGCTGGCGAAGCGCACATAGGCCACCTGGTCCAGCTCCTTCAGCCGCTCCAGAACCATGCGGCCGATCTGCTTGGAGGTGACCTCGCTGTCGCCGTCCGTTTCCAGCCGGCGCTGGAGGCTGTTGACGATGCGGTCCACGGCCCCCTCCTCCACCGGCCGCTTGCGTAGCGCGACCCGGATGGAGCGCCCGAGCTTGTCGCGGTCGAAGGGCACGCGGCGCCCGTCGGTCTTCACCACCGTCAGCTCGCGGAGCTGCACCCGCTCGAAGGTGGTGAAGCGCTCGCCGCAGCCGTTGCAGACGCGGCGGCGGCGGATGGAGGTGCCGTCGTCAGCCGGCCGGCTGTCCTTGACCTGCGTATCCTCGCTTCCGCAGAAAGGGCAGCGCACTGGCCGGCGGTCCCGTCAGGCCTGGTAGATCGGGAACCGGTTGCAGAGTTCGAGGACCCGGGCCTTCACCGCCGCCTCGGCGGCGCCGTTGGCCCCGGGGTCGTTGGCCTTGCCCAGCCCTTCCAGCACCTGGCCGATGAGCTGGCCGACCTCGCGGAACTCGGCCTCGCCGAAGCCGCGCGTGGTGCCGGCGGGCGAGCCCAGCCGCACGCCGGAGGTCACCATCGGCTTTTCCGGGTCGAAGGGGATGGCGTTCTTGTTGCAGGTCAGGTGGGCGCGGTTCAGCGCCGCCTCGGCCGCCTTGCCGGTCAGCGACTTGGGCCGCAGGTCCACCAGCATCAGGTGGTTGTCCGTGCCGCCGGTGACGATGCCGAAGCCCAGGGATTGCAGCGTCTCGGCCAGGGCCTTGGCATTGGCCACCGTCTGGCGGGCATAGGCGCGGAAATCGGGGCGCAGCGCCTCGCCGAAGGCGACGGCCTTGGCGGCGATGACATGCATCAGCGGCCCGCCCTGGAGGCCCGGGAAGACGGCGCTGTTGATCTTCTTGGCCAGCGCCTCGTCATTGGTGAGGATCATGCCGCCGCGCGGGCCGCGCAGGGTCTTGTGCGTGGTGGTGGTGGTGACATGGGCGTGCGGCACGGGCGAGGGATGCGCGCCGCCCGCCACGAGGCCGGCGAAATGCGCCATGTCCACCATGAAATAGGCGCCGACCTCGTCCGCGATCTCGCGGAAGCGGGCGAAGTCCCAGTGCCGGGCGTAGGCGGAGCCGCCGGCCACGATCACCTTGGGACGGCTTTCCCGCGCGATGCGGGCGACCTCCTCCATGTCGATGAGCTGGTCCTCGCGCCGCACCGTATAGGGCGCGACCTTGAACCACTTGCCCGACTGGTTGGCCGGGGAGCCATGGGTCAGGTGCCCGCCCGCGGCGAGGTCCAGGCCCATGAAGGTGTCGCCCGGCTGCATCAGCGCGAAGAACACCGCCTGGTTGGCCTGGGCGCCGCTATGCGGCTGGACATTGGCGAAGCTGCAATCGAACAGCTTCTTCGCCCGCTCGATCGCCAGGGACTCGGCGATGTCCACGACCTCGCAGCCGCCATAGTAGCGGCGGCCGGGATAGCCCTCCGCATACTTGTTGGTCAGCACCGAGCCCTGCGCCTCCATCACCGCGCGGGAAACGATGTTCTCGGAGGCGATCAGCTCGATCCCGTCCTGCTGCCGCGCCAGCTCGCCGGTCAGGGTGGCGGCGATCTCGGGATCGGTCTCGCTCAGCGGGGCGGAGAAGAAGCGCGACAGGTTCGGGGCGGTGGTCTGGTCGTTCATCGGGGGGGCCTCAGGCGGAAGGCGTGCGTTCGGGCGTCAGCTTGGTCACGCGGCGCTCGTGCCGCCCGCCCTCATAGGGGGTGGTCAGGAAGGCGCGCAGGGCGTCCAGCGCCACTTCCGGTCCGGTCACCCGGGCGCCGAGGGCGATGACATTGGCATCGTTGTGCTGGCGCGACAGCCGCGCGCCGGTGACATCGTGGACCAGGGCGCAGCGGATCTTCGGGTGGCGGTTGGCCGCGATGGAGATGCCGATTCCCGTGCCGCAGACCAGCACGCCGAACGGGGCGTGGCCGGAGCTGACCGACTGCGCCACCTTGTTCGCGAAATCCGGGTAGTCCACGCTTTCCGATCCATGCGTGCCGAAATCCTCGACCGTATGGCCGGCGCCTTCCAGCGCCTTCTTCAGCGCGGCCTTCAGCTCGACGCCGGCATGGTCGCTGCCCATCGCCACCATGAACGTGGCGCGCGGGGGGGAGGATTGTGTCATGTGCCGTTCCCTACCATGGCTGCGGGTTCCGTGAAACAACGACCGCCCCGTTGCCGTTGCCCGGGCTGCCATGCACCGGTCGTGGCGCCGCCGGACGCGGTCACTCCTGGCCGCCGGGCGGCAGGCGGGCCAGGAAGGCCGCCACCTGGCGGAGCGCGTCGGCGCGGGCCGACGCGTCGGTGCCCATCCGCACCCGGCCATCGCCCTTCGGGGTGATGGCCATGCCGGACAGTTCCCGCACCGGCATATGGGGCTGGTCGAAGCCATGTTCCGCCCCCGGATAGGTCACGCTTTCGACGGACGGGCCCGGCCGCTCCCCGGCGCGGCGAGCCAGGGCCTCGCAGAAGCGCGCCGGGGTCCAGCCGTCGGCGCCGCCCAGCAGCATCAGCACCGGCGATGCCGGATCGAAGGGCGGCAAGGCGCGGCCGACCCGGACGCAGCCGGGATAGAGGGCCACGGCCCCCCGGACCAGCCCCTCCGGCACGGGACCGAAGGCGCGGTTGGCCGCCGCGAGCACCGTGCTGCCGCCATGCGACCAGCCGAGCAGCACGGTGCTCGCGGC
>NZ_BDLP01000397.1:0-3715 GCF_001950415.1 Roseomonas sp. TAS13 | reverse complement strand
GCGGCGGTGGAGGCCGCACCCGACCGCGTGGCGCTGCAGCGGCTCCGCCTGGTCCTGGCCGAAGGCGCCGGGGCGCGCGGCAACGCGCCGGTGGCCCAGGCCCAGGGCGAGGCGCTGCGCCACGCCGAGGGATGGCGCTGGCGCCTCGGCCTGGGGGTGGACCGGACCTTCCTGCCGGACCTTGCACTCTACTGGCCGGCCTCGGTGGCGCCGGGCGGCCGTTCCTGGATCGTGGAAAACCTGACCGCCGGCACGGCGCGCGACGGGCACTGGGATTTCGGCGGGCTGCTGCCGGCGAATGGCGGCACGCCGAAGCTGGAAACGATGACCGGCATGCTGACGGTGGAGGATGCGACGGTGCACTGGCTGCGCCCCGTTCCGCCCGTGGAGCATGTGAGCGGCACGATACGCTTCCTGTCCCCGGCGGAGATCCTGGTCGAAGGGCAGGGCGGGCGGCAGCAGGGCACGGCGCTCGCCGCCCAGGAAGTGCGGGTCCGGCTCTACGACCTCGATATCGGCCAGGAGAAGACGGAGATCTCGGGCCGCGTCGCCGGGCCGCTGAACGACATGCTCCGGGTGGTGGACCATCCGCGCCTGCACCTGTTGCAGACCGTGCCGATCGACCTGTCGCGGGCGAGCGGCAAGGCGAATGCCACGCTGCATCTCGCCTTCCCGCTGCTGGCCGACCTGCCGGCGGAGCGCATCGCCGTGGCGGTGAAGGCGCAGGTGACGGATGCGGCCCTGCCGGACCTGCTGCTCGACCAGTCCCTCCGCAAGGGCCGGGCCTCGCTGGACCTGACCGAGGCGGGGATGCGCCTCGACGGCACCGCCGATCTCGGCCCGCTGCGCGCGGCGCGGATGGGGATGCAGGTGGATTTCCGCGACGGCCCGCCGGGGCAGCTCGTGGTGCAGGGGCAGGTCGAGGGGCCGGCGGAGCTGGCGGCGCTGCGCGGCACGCGGTTCGACATCCTGGGCGACCGGATCGGCGGGCAGGCTGCGGTCAGCGCCCGCTTCGAGCAGCACCGCGGCGCCGACACCCAGGTGGAGGCGAAGGCGGACCTGGCCCAGGCGCGGCTGTCCCTGGCGCCGCTCAACTGGCGCAAGGCACCGGGGCCGGCGGCGCGGGCGGAGATGTCGATGCGCCTGCGCGACGGGGCGCTGCGCAGCATCGACGGCCTGCGCATCGAGGCGCCGGACATGCTGCTGCGCGGCGCGGCCGAGTTCGCGCCCGGCTCCCGGATCACCCGGCTGACCCTGGCGGAAGGGCGGGCCGGCGCCTCGCGCGTCAGCGGCCAACTGGGCTTTCCCGAAGGACCGGACGGGTTCTGGCGGATCGTGGCGCGCGGCCCGGTGCTAGACCTGCGCGGCGCCGATCCGGATTTCCTGGGCGGGCCGGAGGATGAGAAGGGTTCGGCGGAGCGCAGCGCCCTGCCGGGCTTCGACGCCGATATCGCGCTGGGCCAGGTGCTGACCTCGGACGGCCCCTATGAGCGGGTCGAGGCCCTGATCCGGCACGATGCGCGGGGGGTGCTGCGGCAGATGCAGGCCTACGGCCGCTCCGGCGGGCAGGAGGCCTTCGCCGCCGCGGTCACGCCGCGCGCCGGCGGCGGGCGGGACCTGTCGGTGCGGGTGGCGGATCTGGGACGGCTGCTGCGGCTCACCGGCACCACGGGCGACGTGCAGGACGGCCGGCTGCGCGTCCAGGGCCGCTGGGCCGCCGACACGCCATCCTCGCCGCTGCTGGGCGAGGCGGAGCTGGAGGATTTCGGCCTGCGCGGACGGGCACGGCTGGGCAAGCTGCTGCAGGCTCTGTCGCTCTACGGCATCCCGGAGGCGCTGACCGGGCCGGGGCTGCGCGTGAGCAGCCTGCACGCGCCCTTCGCCCTGACGCGGGAGGCGCTGGGGCTGGAGGATGTGCGGCTCAGCTCCGCCTCGCTCGGCGCCACCGCCAAGGGGCGGGTGATGCGCCGGGACGGACGGCTGGAGCTGGAGGGGACGATCGTGCCGTCCTACCTGCTGAACAGCCTGCCCGGGCGCCTGCCCCTGGTCGGGCGGCTGTTCAGCGCCGAGCCGGGCGGCGGGCTGCTGGCCGCGACCTTCACGGCCACCGGCACGCTGGGCGATCCGCGGATCACCGTGAACCCGCTCTCCATGCTGGCCCCGGGGATGCTGCGGAACCTGTTCGGCAGCGGCACGCCGCCCCGGGCAGGCGCCCGGGAGCGCTGACAGGGACGGTGGCCCTGCCCGCCGGCTGCCCGGCCCCTCAGACCGGCAGCGTCACCACCGCCCGCAGGCCACCCTCGGCGCGGTTCTCCAGCGTCACGTCGCCGCCATGGGCGCGCAGGATGTTGCGGGCGATGGGCAGGCCGAGCCCGGTGCCGCCGGTCTCGCGGTTGCGGCTGGTTTCCAGCCGGCGGAAGGGCTGGAACACCGCCTCCTGCGATTCCTCCGGCACGCCCGGCCCGTCATCCTCGACAAAAAGCCGCACCACCGGGTTCTGCCGGCCGCTGGGCGGCTCCAGCCGGATCCGGGCGGCCTGGCCGTATTTCAGCGCGTTGCCGACGAGGTTCGTCAGCGCCCGCTTGAGCGCTATGGGCCGGCCCCGCACCGTCAGCCGCAGCGGCCCGGCATAGGTCAGCGCCTCCTCCGCCTCCGGCCGCGCATCCGCCTCCTCGTCCAGCACGGTGCGGCAGAGCGCGGCGAGGTCGAGGGGTACCGAGGGCTCGTCCGCCGCGTCGTCGCGGGCGAAGGCCAGGGTGGCGTTCACCATGGCCTCCATCTCGTCGAGGTCGGACAGCATCCGCCGCCGCTGCTCGTCATCCTCCAGGAACTCGGCGCGCAGCCGCAGCCGGGTGATCGGCGTGCGCAGGTCATGGCCGATCGCCGCCAGCATCTGCGTCCGGTCGCCGACGAAGCGCCGGATGCGCTCGGCCATGGTGTTGAAGGCATGCGCGGCGGTGGCGACCTCCAGCGGACCGGTTTCCGGCAGGGGCGGCGCGTTCACGTCGCGCCCCAGCGCCTCGGCGGCCCGCGCCAGGTCGCGCACCGGCCGGATCAGCCGCCGCGTCGCCGCGACGATCAGCAGCGCCGCCGCCACCGTCATCACCCCGAAGGCGATCAGGAAGGTGGGCGAGTGCCAGGGCCGTGGCGGCGGCACGCGCAGCCGCAGGTTCAGCCACAGGTCGCTGTTGGGCAGGCGCAGCGAGATCAGCAGCGCCTGCCCCTTGCCGGTGCCCACCACCATCTCCCGCGGCTGCAGGCGCGGCGGCAAGTTCAGGATGGCCTCGGGCGGCAGCAGGCTGAGCAGGTCCTCGCCGGGCGTGGCGAGGCTGTGCCGGGCGGTCGGCGCGTCGTCCAGGCTGGCGGTCAGGCCCTCGGGCAGGTCCACCTCGTTCACGATCATGTCGCGCCGGTCGGGCGGCGCGATGATTAGCGTGCGCCACAGCCCCATGGCGCGGCCGGAAATCTCCCGCCGCTCGACGAAGCGCTGCAGGTCCACCCGGTCCAGCGCATGGATCAGCAGGCCCGCCGCCTGCACCAGCATCAGCGCCAGCAGCAGGAAGATCGCCGTGCGCGCCGCCAGCGAACGCGGCAGCCAGCCGATGCGCCAGACCCCCCGCCCCGGCGCCGGCGCGCCGGAAGGGGCGTCGGCGCCGGGCCTGCCGGGGACCGGCATGGCGGCGGGCGGCACCGCGGGGACCGGCGGCGCGGCGGC
>NZ_BDLP01000396.1:0-3722 GCF_001950415.1 Roseomonas sp. TAS13 | reverse complement strand
GGGATCGTCCCAGTCGCGGGCCAGCGACACCTCGCGCCCGTCTGCCAGCACGAAGCCCGCCACATCAAGGGCATTGGCGGTGGCGTGCTGGCTGCGCCTCGCCCCGTCTCCCCGGCCGCCGCGCACGGCGCGGCAGGCATAGGTGCCGAGCTGCCGGATGCGCACCACCTCCTGCCCCAGATGCTCCCGCGCGGCGGGTTGCAGGATGGCGTTGACATAGATGGCCCAGGAGGCACCCACCGCGCAGGTCGCCACGGGCGCCGCCGGGGACATCGGCGGCCCGAAATCCAGCCGCAGCGCCTCCAGGATCTCGCAGCCCTCGCCGGAAGGCTGGTCCGCCACACGGCGCACGGGGATGCCGGCAGCCTCGAAGGCGGCGAAGCAGCGGTCCGGCTGCCACTTCATCTGCGCCAGCTTGAACCGGCCCAGCAGGTTGGGCGGCGCGCGCAGGTCCAGCGGTGCGAAAGGGTCCCAGGCCGGCGGCAGGCGCAGGAATCCCGCCAGCGCGGCCCCCAGCAGGGCAAGCGGCAGCAGCAGCAGGAGGAGGGCGCGCTTCACGCGCATGGAGATGGCCACGGCCCCACATTCCGGCAGCGGGAAGGGGGCGGATTTTGTGGTAACGAAATGCCGCCGGGTTTGTGGTATGAAAATACCACAACGAAAAAACCCTGATTCTGCTTGACTTACAGGGCCAGGGCGGCGATATGCCGCGCCACTCCTACTGAACCATCTGGATCGCCATGCTCTCGACGCAGACCCGCTCGATCAAGCCGGCGGAGGTCAAGAAGGACTGGGTGCTGATCGACGCGGAGGGCCTTGTGCTCGGCCGCCTCGCCGCCCTGGTCGCCAATCGCCTCCGCGGTAAGCACAAGCCCATCTTCACCCCGCATGTCGATTGCGGCGATCACGTCGTGATCGTGAATGCCGACAAGGTCCGCGTCACCGGCGCCAAGGCCGAGCAGTCCGTGTTCTACTGGCACACCGGCTATGCCGGCGGCATCAAGGGCCGCACGGTGCGCGAGCGCCTCGAGGGGCGCTTCCCCGAGCGCGTGATCGAGAAGGCCGTGGAGCGCATGATCACCCGCGGCCCGCTCGGCCGCCAGCAGATGCGCAACCTCCATGTCTATGCCGGTGGCGAACACCCGCATGCCGGTCAGACGCCGTCGAAGATCGACATCGCGGCGCTGAACCGCAAGAACAAGGTGGCCTGACCGTGAGCGATACCCAGTCCACGAACGCCACGACCACCAACTCGCTGGCCGACCTCAAGACCCTCGTCGCCGGCACCCCGGCCGCCGAGGGCAGCACGGCCGCCGTGACCCGCGAGCCGAAGCGTGACGCCCAGGGCCGCGCCTATGCGACCGGCCGCCGCAAGAACGCCATCGCCCGCGTCTGGCTGAAGCCCGGCAAGGGCGTGGTCGAGGTCAACGGCAAGGCGCAGGCGAAGTACTTCGCCCGCCCGGTGCTGCGGATGCTGATCGCCCAGCCCTTCCTGGTGTCCGACCGCTACCAGCAGTTCGACGTGATCTGCACGGTGGTCGGTGGCGGCCTGTCCGGCCAGGCCGGCGCGGTGCGCCTCGGCGTCAGCCGCGCGCTCACCCACTACGAGCCCGCCCTGCGCCCGATCCTCAAGAAGGCCGGCTTCCTGACCCGCGACCCGCGCGTGGTCGAGCGCAAGAAGTACGGCAAGGCCAAGGCCCGACGTTCCTTCCAGTTCAGCAAGCGCTGACCGGGGGCGGGCGCCGGTCGGCGCCCGGGCCATGTCCGGTTCCGGAAAAGGGCGGTCCCGCTGGGGCCGCCCTTTTTCACGTTCTTGTCCGTTGTTCCGGCACGGTGGCTGCGTCATCACCGTGCTGCATCCGAGAGCGAGAGGAGTTCTCCGCATGGCCAAGGGTTCCCTGCCGTCCGTCTTCGTGGACGGCGAGTCCGGCACCACGGGGCTGCAGATCGTCGAGCGCCTGCAGGACCTGCCGGGCGTCGCGCTGCGCTCCCTGCCGGCGGAGCGCCGCAAGGACCCGGAGGCCAAGCGCGCCCTGATGGCCGAGGTGGACGCCGTCGTGCTCTGCCTGCCCGACGACGCCGCCAAGGAAAGCGCCGCCATGGCGGCTTCCCTCGGCGCGGACGCGCCCAAGGTCCTCGACGCCTCCACCGCCCACCGGGTGGACCCGGACTGGGTCTACGGCTTCCCCGAGCTCTCGCCGGAACAGGCGGCCGCCGTGGCACGGGCCCCGCGCGTAAGCAATCCCGGCTGCTACCCCACCGGCGGCATCGCGCTGCTGCGCCCGCTGGTCGATGCCGGCCTCATCCCGGCGGACTACCCGGTCACGGTGAACGCCGTCTCCGGCTATTCCGGCGGCGGCAAGGCGATGATCGCCGAGCACGAGACCGGCAAGGCGCCGAATTTCGAGCTCTACGGCCTGGGGCTGGAGCACAAGCACGTGGCCGAGCTGCAGCGCTATTCCGGCCTGACGCGCCGGCCGCTCTTCGTGCCGAGCGTCGGGCATTTCCGGCAGGGCATGCTGGTCTCCATCCCGCTGCACCTCGACACGCTGCCGGGCAAGCCGTCCCCCGCCGACCTGCGCGCGGCGCTGGAGGCACGCTACGCGGATTCCCCCTGGGTCCACGTGCTGTCCGCCGAGGCGAATGGCAAGCTGGAGGCCGAGGCCCTGAACGACACCAACAGCCTGGAGCTGCGGGTCTTCGGCAGCGATGCCCGGGGGCAGGCGGTGCTGGTGGCGCGGCTGGACAATCTCGGCAAGGGCGCCTCGGGGGCGGCGGTGCAGAATCTCGGGCTGATGCTGGGCCTCGATGTCGAGGCGCGGCTGGGCCGGGCCGCATGAGCGCGACGGGAAACATCCTCCCTTTCGAGGGCAAGCTCCCCCGCATCCACCCCACCGCCTGGATCGCCCCCACCGCCGTGGTGATCGGCGACGTGGAGATCGGGGAGGGGGCCAGCGTCTGGTACCACTGCGTGCTGCGCGGCGACACCGCCGCGATCTCCGTCGGTGCCCGCTCCAACGTCCAGGACGGCACCATCGTCCACCTGAACGCCGGGGAGCCGGCGCGGATCGGCGCCGACGTCACCATCGGCCATGCCTGCATCATCCATTCCTGCACGCTGGAGGACGGCGCCTTCGTTGGCATGGGCGCCACGGTGCTGGACCGCGCGGTGATCGAGACCGGCGGGATGCTCGGCGCGGGCGGCCTGCTCGCGCCGGGCAAGGTGATCCGCCGCAACGAGCTCTGGCTCGGCTCCCCGGCGCGCATGGCCCGGCCGCGGACGGAGGAGGATCTCGCGCTCTTCGCCCGCACCGCCCCGCATTACGTGGAGCTGGCCGGGCGACACCGCCGCAGCCTGGAATGAGACGCGCCCGCCTCCTTCCGGTCCTGTTGCTGGCCGGCCTCGCCGCCTGCGCCACGGAAGCCAACGCCCCCGCCCTGCCGCCCATCGCCGCGACGGGGCAGGACCCGGCCATCGCCGCGATCTACGGCGCGATGCCGGTCTTCCGCGACACGCGCATCGTGGCGGGCCGGCCGGCAGAGGCCGCCATCGCCGCGATCCGGCTGGAATGGCTGGCGGCGGCGATGCCGCACGACCTGGCCTTCACGCACAGCAACCACATCACCATCCCGGCGATGCAGGCGGCCCGCGACAACCTCCGCGCCGCGCTCGGCATCCAGCCCGGGGCGCCGGGAACCGTTGTGATGGCCGGGCTGGCCGA
>NZ_BDLP01000395.1:0-3735 GCF_001950415.1 Roseomonas sp. TAS13 | reverse complement strand
GCTCAGCGTGCCCTCGAGCGGGTCGCCGGCCACCGACGTGGCCTTGCAGTTGCCCCAGCCTTCGATGCGCTGCGACAGGGTAGAGGCGCGGCGGCGCAGCTTGCGCGTCTCCTCGATCGGCGCCCAGGTCGCGAAGGAGGCGCGCAGCCGGACGCTGACATGGCTTTCAGCCCGAGCCCGCTCCAGCGCCTCGAAGGCACGGCGCAGGTCGGCGTTCTGCGGGAACATACCCAGGAACTTGGCGCCGATGTCCTTGAACATCATGGAGAGCTTACCACCGCCCTCGACCACGAAGGCGGCACGCCAGGGAATGCGGTCACGGCCGAGCGGGGCGGCCAGCTCCATGAAGGGACGCGGATCCTCCGGCCCCATCCGCAGGTCGACATGGACGTACTCGTACTCGCCGATGCGGACCCGCTGCCCGCCCTGGGTCTCGGCGTCGGCATGGAAGATCTGGCTGGGGATGGAGGGCCAGAGCAGCCCTTCGGTCGTCGGCTTGGTGACATGGTCCTCCGGCAGGCGCCCCATCACCCGGTCGCCCTGGAGCGTTGCCTTCCACGGCGAACCCGCGGTCTCACGGTAGATGGTCTCGCGCATCACCTTGAGCGCCTCATGGGCCGTCAGCTCGGTGGAGGCGATGTTGTGGCCGTGGAGCGACGCCACGACGCGGGCGACGAAGGCCGAGTGCCGGGCCGCCATGATCTCGCAGCGCAGATAGTAGCGCTGGCTGTCGCCCACGCGGGGGCACTCGCGGGCTAACGCATCCTGCTCCTCCTTCATCTGCTTGCGCTCTTCCTTGGTCAGAACGCCGCGCCGGGTCCAGAGGACGTAGTAGGAGGCCTCCCAACGCATGAGCTTCGGCCAGCGCCGGCTGCGCTCGCCCAGGATATCCGTCAGATCGAGGCCAAGCTCGCGCGCGACGCCCCGGCAGCTTTCCATGTTGATGCGCTCGATCTCGACTGCCGCAAGGTCGGGGTCGGAGATGTAGAAGCCCACGATCGCGTGGCCTTTCTCCTCCAGGGCGCCGGAAAGGTCGATCCGCTGCGCGGTCGCGATGTGCTCGATCTCGGCCCGGGTCGGCTGCCGCCGCAGCCCGTCGATGCGCAGGAACGTCACGTAGTCCGAGTGCTTGGTGACGAGCGCGCCGCCATGTGTCGTCTCCACCTCGCAAAAGGAGGGGAGGGGCTGGCGCAGTAGCAGGGTGGCGCTGGCCAGCAGCTTGTCGAAGCCGAGCATGGGGACCCTTTCAGATGCGGGGTTGCGAAGCCCCGAGCCAGCCCTGCAGCATGTCGGGGTAGATGTCCTGCCCGTCGCGGAAGAGTTGCCCCAGCGGCAGCAGGCGCAGCCCGGCCAGCAGCCCGGCCCGGTTCGCGTAGGAGGACGGGCTGAGAGCGAGCAGAGCCGTGCCGAGTTCGGCAAAGGAGTTGCTGCCCAGGCGGTCGCGGGCGGGTGCCGCGCGCTCCAGCAGGGCCCGGAAGGTGCGGTAGGCGGGAACGAGCTCCGCAGCGCGGGCTCGCGGAGGGCGCCGCGCCGTGACCGGCTCGGCGTGGCGACGCAGGGCGAGGTGGATGCCGCGGACCAGGCAGATCAACCCGGCCTGCGACATCTCCGGCAGCCAGATCAGCGTTGCCTCCGCGTCGATATGCGGGCGGTCGGGATGCTGGCACAGGTGGCAGAGCGGACAGGCTGGGACGACATTGGCGGCCGATAGGTCGGTGTGGTCGCCGTTGCGGTGGAACGGCTCCTGCCGGCCTGCGGCAT
Organism: Roseomonas sp. TAS13; assembly: GCF_001950415.1. Taxonomy (NCBI): domain Bacteria; kingdom Pseudomonadati; phylum Pseudomonadota; class Alphaproteobacteria; order Acetobacterales; family Roseomonadaceae; genus Roseomonas; species Roseomonas sp. TAS13. The sequence goes on along the minus strand of NZ_BDLP01000395.1, from coordinate 1,974 downwards.
CGAAGCCGCAGAACCGGCAGCAACCCTGATGGGCACCTGCCTGCCCCACCTCCTGCCCGGCATCGGCGGTCCAGGCCGAGGGGTGGGCCGAAAGGAGGAGCGGCAGGAGACGCATGGCGCTTACTGGAAGCTGACCACGCCGGCGGTGCTGGTCACCGAGGCGGCCGTACCGGTGGTGGTCTGCGCGGCCTTGTTGATCCAGCTGCCGCCCGTGACGAAGAGGCCGCACAGCACGAGGCCGGCGAGGCCCATCGCCACCCGGCCGCCCTCACGGTTCTGCGGCTGGCGCGACTGCCAGAGCGCCCAGACGCCGCCGATGAAGCAGACCAGCGCGGCGCAGTACATCAGGGTAGACGCCAGGAAGCCGCCCGTGGTCGAGCCTTCCTGCGCCATGGTCTGCAGCTGGGCGCCGATGCCGTTGCCGGCCGCCTGGGCGAAGGCACCGCCTGCGAAGATCACCGAGCCGAGCAGGCCGGTGCCGGCGGCCACCAGGGCGCGGCCGCGGCGGAAGGGACGCCGGGCGATCACCGCCGGCACGGTCGAGTTCATCCTGATGAGATCCACGGTGAGGCTCCTGTTCCGAGAGAGTCCATCCCTCTCTCGCTTCAGGATCGCGGCGCGTGGTGCGAATGGATCGAAGAAAATACAGGCCCGGAAAAGAATCATCAGCCTGACCGGGGATCAGGCTGACACGGAGTTCCGATGGCGGTTCAGGCTCAAACGAAGAAGTTGACGAGCCACTGCGAGATGGTCAGCACGTTGATGAGCATGACCGCGAACACGAACTGCACGAAGCAGCCGCCGGGCGTGCGGCGGCTGGTTCCCTTCATCACCGACCACAAGGCGTAGACGGCGGCGAAGGCCATCATCGCGCCGAACGCCTGGAAGAACAGCTGGAAGATCTGCACGATGTTGACGATGCTGTCGGCCGGAGTGCTGCCGAGCACCTCGGTCGTGGCGGGCGCCGTGTAGCTGGTCAAACCTGCGGCGACACCAACGGTGATGCTTGATCCGCCGCTGCGGTTGGCGAGCGTCAGGAGGCGGTCGAAAGACGCGAAGGCGCCGCAGAACAGCAGCGCCACGATCGGCACCCACGGCTTGCCGCGGAACGGGTTGTCGGGCTGGGATTGCCGCCAGAAGCCCCAGCCCGCGAACAGGAACAGCGAAAGCGCCGCGATATAGCAGAAGGTCGGCAGCAGGACCTGAAAGGCCTGCCCGACGGCTGCCGCGAAATTGGCGAGACCCTGCATATCGGCGCGCTACCGGATCGAGCCGCGTTCGGCGGTGAGCACCCAGGCCGTGCCCTGCTGGGCGATGGACCGGACCCTGCCATAGCCGGGGACCTCATCGCCGACACCGACCTGCAGCAGGTTGCCGACATCGCCCGTGCGGTCGATCTCGGCCAGCATGGCGAGGCCCGGCGAGGCCGCCTGCACGCGGTAGCGCCTCGGCGCCGTATCATGCGCCGAGGGAGCGGGCGGCGCGCTGGCGGCTAGGCGGACGCTTCGGCTGGCCGGAGTGCCCGGATGCGGCGTGGGCGCTGTCACCGTCACCGAGACCGGCGTCACCGGCGGCGACGAGGCCGGCAGGGGTACCGGGGCCGCGGCAGGGGAAGCGCCGGCGCCCATGGCTGCACCAATCGCGCCGCGGGCTTCGGCGAGGGCGAGGCGCCGGTCATAGTCGCCCAGCTGGGTGTCGAGGCGTTCGCGCATCTGCTGGACATCGGCCCGCAGCTGGGCGTTCTCCGTGCGTTGGTTGCGCACGAGCACGCCGAGTTCCGTCACCAGGTTGAGCACCTCCACCTGCTGCGGGGTGGTCATCGGGCTCGCCTGCAGGGTCGCGACCCGCTGCGCCGGGTCAACCGGAGCGATGGCGCTTGCCGCCGGCGGGACGGAAGGCGTCGCGGGGTGGGGCGGTGTTGCGGTCTGAGCCGGCGACGGCGCAGCGAGGCTCGCCTGCACCTGGGGGCTGGGC
>NZ_BDLP01000394.1:0-3749 GCF_001950415.1 Roseomonas sp. TAS13 | reverse complement strand
CCAGGGGGGCGGCGGCTTCGGGCGGCGGCTGCACGGTGGGCGTGGGCGCGGCTGGCACCGGCGCGGCGGCTCCAGGGGTCTCGGCCAGCTGTCCCGCATAGGCCTCGTCCAGCGCGTGCAGCAGCGCGGCGTCTTCCCCCTCCATCTCCGCCCCGGTGCCGGCGATATCGGCGACGATGAGCTTCACGCGGTCCAGCGCCGAAAGGATCAGCGTGACGCCGGCCGAGGTGACGGGGAGCTGTCCGTCGCGGTAGCGGCCGAGGAGGTTCTCCGCCGCATGGGTGACGCGCTCCAGCCTCGGCAGGCCGAGGAAGCCGCAGGTGCCCTTGATCGTGTGCACCAGGCGGAAGATCTCGGAAAGAGTCTGGCGGTCCTCCGGCGTTCGCTCCAGCCGCAGCAGCGCGTCGTCGAGGGCCACCAGCCCTTCATTGGTTTCCGTCAGGAAATCGGCGAGCAGCTCGTCCATCGTCGTCCCGCTTCAATCACGGCGATGGCATAGGGCCCCGGTCACGAAGATTCCGTGAAGATGGTGCCCGTGAGGACGGTGCCGGGGCGGCGCTCAGCGCCAGCGGCGGTGCATCCAGAGCCATTGGCCGGGATGCTCGCGGATCCAGCCGGCGATGACGTCGTTCATCGCCTGCGTCGCCGCCGCGACGTCGATCTGCCTCTCCGCGTCGCGCGGCAGGTCCAGCGGCTCCGTCACCTCCACGCGGAAGCGTCCGCCGGGCAGGCGGATGGCGCGCACGCCCCGCACCGGGCAGTCGAAGCGCCGGGCGAGGTTGGCGAGCAGGGGGTTGGCCGGGGTCGGGCGGCCGAGGAAATCGATCACCGGCCCGCGGCTGAAGCGCTGGTCCACCAGCATGGCGACGATGCCGCCGGCCTGCAGCACCTTGGCCAGCTTGGTCGGGGCGGTGATGCCGGCCGGCACCATCTCCCCCATCAGGTCGCGTCGCATGCCGATGATCAGCTCGGCGATCGCCCGGTTGTTCGGCGTCCGGTAGAGCACGGCGGTGTCCAGCCCGTGCTTGCGCGCCGCCACGGCCGGCAGCTCCCAGTTCGCGAGATGCGAGGCGAAGACCACCACGGGTCCGCCGCTCTGGCGCACCTCCTGGAAGCGCGCGTAGGTCGCGTCGTCGATCTCGATGCGGCCACCCGGGCGGCGCTCCTCGGTCAGGTCCCAGATCCTGCCCAGATGCACGTATTCGCAGGCGGTGCGGCCCAGGTTGTCCCAGGCCTCCATCGCCACCCGCCGGTGCCAGGCCCCGTCCTTTTCCGGAAAGGCGGCGCGGATGTTCTCCAGCGCGATGCGATGCTGCTTGAACAGCGGGCCGAGCTTCCGCGCCACGGCGGCGCCGAAGCGGGGGCCGCGGTCCGGCCCCATGGCGCGCATGGCCGCGAAGGCGCCGCGCACCAGCAGGGCCAGCGCGCCGTCGCGCCACCGGAGGGCACGGAGCTGGGCCTTGCGCCAGCGGTAGCGGAGTTCCGGAGTCACGATACCGGGCCTACAGCGTCACCACGATCTTGCCGAAGACGCGGCGGCTTTCCAACCGGTCCAGCCCCTCGGTGAAGCGTTCCAGCGGGATCACCGTGTCCAGCACCGGCGTCATGCCGCCCGCCATCTTGGCCAGCCCGTCGGCCACGTTGCGCATGGAGGCGCCGAAGGAGCCGAAGATCCGGAGCTGGCGCTGGAAGATCATCATCAGGTTGGTCTCGGCCGAGACGCCGGAGGTCGAGCCGCAGGTGACCAGCCGCCCGCCCATCCGCAGCGAGAGCAGCGAGCCCGCCCAGGTCGAGGCGCCGACATGCTCGAACACCACGTCCACGCCACGCTTTCCGGTCACGCGCTGGGCGACGGTGGGAAAGTTCTGGGTGTTGTAGTTCACTACATGGTCGGCGCCGAGTTCCTTCGCCCTGGCGCACTTCTCGTCGTCGCCCGCCGTGGCGATGACGGTGCAGCCGATGGCCTTGGCCTCCTTGATCGCCACCGTGCCGATGCCTGAGCCCGCGGCCTGGATCAGGATGGTCTCGCCCGGCTCCAGCTTCGCGTTGTCGAACAGCATGTGCTCGACGGTGGAGAAGGTGATGGTGGCGCAGGCGGCGTCGTTGGTCGTGACATTCTCCGGCACGCGGATCAGCAGCCGCGCCGGGATGTTCACCAGCTCCTGCGCGAAGCCGTCGAGATGGAAGCCCATCACACCGCCGACATTCTCGCAAAGATTGTCGCGCCCCTCGCGGCAGGCCCGGCAATGGCCGCAGGTGAGCGCGCCATAGGGGGCCACGCGGTCGCCCGCCTTCCAGCCCGTCACGCCCTCGCCGGCCGAGACCACCTCGGCCACCGCCTCGGCGCCCGTCACCAGGGGCAGGTTGCGCTTGGCGAAGGCCATGCCGCGCCAGCCCCAGACATCGATGTGGTTCAGCGCCACCGCCAGCGGGCGGATCTGCACCTCGCCCGGGCCGGGCGGCGGGGGCGGGGCGATGTCGTCGATCCGCAGGTCGCGGTCGCCATGCAGGCGCAGGGCGCGCATCAGCAGGCACTCCGATTCACGTTGCGCATCTTCGATGCTTCACGACCGGAGCGCATCAGCGCGGTTCCGCCGAGAGGACGAGGCAGGTGTTCTGGCCGCCGAAACCGAAGGAATTGGACAGCACGTGCTTCACCTGGGCGTCGCGTGCCACGTTCGGCACCACGTCCAGGGTGATGCTCGGATCGGGCTCGTCGTAGTTGATGGTGGGCGGCAGGCGGCCGTCGCGGATGGTGAGCAGCGAAAACACCGCCTCCAGCGCCCCGGCGGCCGAAAGGGTATGGCCGATCATCGACTTGTTGGAGGAAATCGGCGGCGCGTCCTCGCCGAACACGGCGCGCATGCCGAGATTCTCCATCTTGTCGTTCTCGGGCGTGCCGGTGCCGTGCGCGTTGACATAGGAGATGTCCCCCGGCTTCAGCCCGGCATCGGACAGCGCCACGCGCATGGCCCCGATCACCGCGTTGCCGTCCGGGTTGGAACGGGTGCGGTGGAAGCTGTCGGCCCGTTCGCCGCAGCCGGAAACAAGGCCGAGGATGCGCGCGCCGCGCGCCACGGCGCTGTCGTAATCCTCCAGCACCAGCGCCGCCGCGCCCTCGCTCATCACGAAGCCCGCGCGGTTTTTCTCGAAGGGGCGGGAGGCCTTCTCCGGTTCCTCGTTGCGGGTGGACAGGGCCGAGAGCAGCGAGAAGCGGATCAGCGATTCCGGCTGCACCGTGCCATCCGCGCCCACCGCGATGCAGGCCGTGGCCTCGCCGCGCTGGATGGCCTCGACGCCGAGCTGGATGGAGGAGGCGCCCGTGGCGCAGGCGGTGGTGACGGCCACCGGGACGCCGCGCGGGCCGAAGCGCTCGGCCAGGCGCTCGCCGATGCCGCCATAGAGGATGCGCTCGTGGATCTCCGGATGGCCGATCGCCGCGCGGGTCATCGCGGCATAGCCGGGGCCGGCCTCGCGCGCGAGGGTGAAGCGCTCCGGCCACTCCATCTCCACCGGCGGCATGCCGAGGAAGAGCGGGCCGGGGAAGCTGCCCGGCTGGCCCAGCGCGGCCATCTCCAGCGCCTCCTGCACGGCGATCGCGGCGATGCGCTCCACCCGGACGGGAGTGGAGAAGGGCTCGCGCCCGGCCTCCTCCGGGAGGTCCACCGTGCCGGCGATGCTGGTCCGCAGGTGCTCGGTCGGGAAGCGGGTGATCCGCCGCAGGCCCGAACGGCCGGCCAGCAGCGCGG
>NZ_BDLP01000393.1:0-3767 GCF_001950415.1 Roseomonas sp. TAS13 | reverse complement strand
GGCCAGCTCGGCCTCCAGCCCTGCCTTCTGCATCAGCCGCTGGTCGCCCGAGGCCAGTGCCTTGGCCATGGCGAACTGGCTGGCGCTGTCGGCCACGTCCTCCAGGCGGCGGATCGAGCGGTCGCCGCCGAGGGCCGCCTCGATAAAGCGGGCCTTGCGCTCCAGGAGCTGCCAGTTGGTCGCGTCCACGCTGCCGAGCGTGGCATAGGCGTAGATGTCGATCTCCTCGTTCTGGTTGCCCTGCCGCTCGATCCGGCCCTCGCGCTGCTCGATGTCGGACGGCAGCCATGGCACGTCGAGGTGGTGCAGCGCGGCCAGGCGTTGCTGGGCGTTGACGCCCGTGCCCATGGTCTGGGTGGAGCCGAGCAGGATCCGCACCCGGCCGCTGTTGACGTCGTTGAACAGGCTCTGCTTGGCCGCGGCCTTCTTGTAGTGCTGCATGAAGGCGATCTCGGAGGCCGGCACGCCCCGCCGGATCAGCTCGGTGCGGATCCACTCATAGGCCGAGGAACCCCGCGTCGCCGCCGCGTTCTCGGTGCCGAGGTCGGAGAAGATCATCTGCGCCGCGCCCGGGATCGGGTAGCTCTCGCCGGTGAGCGGGTTGCGGTAGGTGGTGTCGCGCGTCTCCCGCCAGATGCGATGCACGTTGCGGATCAGGTTGTTCAGCTTGTTCTCCGGCTCGTTCGCCGCATCCGGCAGCACGAAGCGCAGGTCGATCGCGGCATGCCGGCCATCGGTGATAACCGAAAGCAGGATGTCGTCGCCCTTGTTCGCCTTGCCCTTCCGCTCCTTGATCGCGTCGATCCTCTTGGCCAGCACCTTCTGATACGCCTTGAAGGTCAGGCTCGCGGGAGAGGTCAGGATCTGCCGCTTGCCGGTGCGGATCGCCGGCAGCCTGGCATAGCCGCGCAGGTCGGTCTTGCTCACCACATCCGCGACCGAGCGGAACATGGCGATCAGGTCGGCGACGTTGACGAAGTTCGCGAAGCGCGTCACCGGCTGGTAGTTGCCCGAGGGCTGGAGTTCCAGCTCGGTCACGGTATCGCCGAAAGTGCTGGCCCAAGCGTCGAACTCGTGCAGGCCGCGCTCGGCCAGGGCGTCGGGCTGCATGAAGCGCTGCAGGCTGAACATCTCGCCCACGGTGTTGGTGATGGGCGTGCCGGAGGCGAGGATCAGGTTCCGGTAGGGCTGGGTCTGCGCGATGAAGCGGGACTTGGCGTAGAGGTCCCACGCCCGCTGCGAGCCATCCGGGCTGATGCCCTTCAGGCTCGCCATGTTGGTCGCGAAGCTGAGTTTCCGGAACTCCTGCGCCTCGTCCACCACCAGCTGGTCGACGCCGATCTCGCCGATGGTCAGCATGTCGTCCTTGCGCGTGGCGAGCGCTTCCAGCTTCGCCTCCATGCGCTCCTTCAGCCGCTCCAGGCGCTTGCGGGTGATGCGGTCGTCCCTGTCGATCTTCTCCAGCAGATCGACGTAGCTCTGAATCTGCGCGTCGATCAGCCCCTTCTCGAACTGTGCCGGCGCCGGGATGAACTTGAAGGCCGAATGCGTGATGATGATGCAGTCCCAGTTGCCCGTGGCGGCGCGGGCCAGGAAGCGCTGGCGCTTTTCCTTCACGAAGTTGGTCTCGTCCGCGACCAGGATCTGGGCATTCGGGTAGAGCAACAGGAACTCGCGGCTGGCCTGCGCCAGGCAGTGGCCGGGCACCACCATCATCGCCTTGGTGATGAGCCCGAGCCGGCGCTGCTCCATGATGGCGGCCGCCATGCTGAAGGTCTTTCCGGCACCGACCGCGTGGGCGATGTAGGTCGAGCCGGTGCTGATGATGCGCCAGATCACCCGCTTCTGGTGCTCGCGCATCGAGATGATGCTGGACGCACCCGGCAGCTGCAGGTGCCGCCCGTCGAAGGCGCGCGGGACGAGGTTGTTGAAGCGGTCGTTGTAGATGCGCGACAGCCGGTCGGCGCGCTCCGCATCCTGCCAGACCCAGTGCTCGAAGGCCGACTTGATTTTGGCGAGCTTCTCCTTGGCCGCCTCGGTCTCGGCCGGGTTGATCTCCCGCCGCTCCCTCCCGTCCTCGATCCAGGTGTCGTAGATCTGCGGGATCGCGGCATTCAGGGCGTCGTCCAGCAGATAGCCGGCATGCCGCCGCTCCGTGCCCCACTCCGAGGTCGCGGCCGCGTGCCCGTCAAAGGCATGGATGTTGAAGGACCAAGAGGCGATCTCGACGGTGTGCCGAATCTGCACCGCGATGCCCATCTGCTCGGCGACGAAGGCCTCCACCACGTCGGCGGGCATCCAGGGGGCGCCGAGCCGGGCGGTGATGTCGGAGGGCTTCAGGTCCTCGGGCTGCACAGCCCGCAGCGCCGGGACGTTGCGCAGGTAGCGCGGATCCAGGGCCGCGGCGGCCTCGGCCACGGCCAGCTTGGTGCGGACCGAGCCGGACAGGTAGGCGTCCGCCGTCTCCCAGACCTCGATCCCCTCCGTGGAGAGGGCGGGATTGAGGAACACCGCGTCGCCCAACTCGGCCAGGGTCTCCTCACGCGAGCGGCCGATCAGTTCGGCGATGCGGTCGGGATCGACATGGCCGACCTCGTGCAGGGTGACGGCGAGGGCGTCGGCCGCCGAGGTGATGACCGGCTCCACGGGCGGGTGGATCACCCGCTGGGTAAAGATCGGCCCCTGCCTGGCCGTGTCGGCGTCCTCGTCATAGTCCTCGATCGAGGCCACCAGCCAGCAATCGGGGTCGTCGAGGAAGGGCGCGAGGTTCGGCCGGCGCACCGTCTCGCTCACCTCACCCGTTTCCTCATCCGTGCGGGTGGTGATGCGCGCCTGATTGATGGGCCCGAACTGCCGGACGAAGCTCTGGTACGCGGCCCGGAGGCGGATCTGGGCCTGTCCCCAGGGCTCGTTGGCCTCCTGGGCCCGCAGCACCGTCCGCACCGCGTCGCGGATCGGGATCAGGCCGCGGATGATCCGGGCGTGCTTGGCGAAGATGCCCTCCTTGTTCGTCGCCGACTTCACCGCGACCGGCACCGGCTGGCCGTCTATGACCTGCATCAGCTCGCCGCCGAGCAGGACGTAGCTGCCCTCCTTGGTGGTCGCGCCCTCGGCGGCGGTGCCCACCACGATGCGGGGCGCCTTGGCCCTCGGCGCGGCCGCCGACTCACTGACAGGGATGCGGGCCGCCGTGCCGACCGCCTCCAACGCGCGGCCGAGTGCCGCCTCCGTGTCCACCCCGCCGCGGGCACGGCAGGTGTAGGTCGGGCCGAAGGGGCTGCTGGTCCGGGCGTGCTCGCCCAGCACCATTCCGGGGTGTTCGGCGAAGTAGCGGTTCACGCTCAGCGCCTCGTCGCCGTCTTCCGCCAAGACCACCTCCGCCACCCCGTCCCACTGCAGGCTGGACGGCTCCTGGCCGGGGCGGCGCTTCTGCAGGAACAGAATGTCCACCACGACCTCGGTGCCGGCGGCGGCCTGCATCGCGCCCTGCGGCAGGCGCACGGCGCCGATCAGGTCGGCCATGCCCGCGATGTGTGGAACGGCATGGAATAGGAACCCTGTTGGAGGGGTGATCGGCGTCCAAACGGGACCCCACTGACGGCGGGGTTCACAGTGGTTCCCGGGATGATCGGGAGCCAGGGCTGGGATGCTGGTCGTGGAGACGGTGGCAAAGATCCGGCGCCTGCACCGGGTGCAGGGCAAGTCGATCAAGGCGATCTGTCGTGAGCTCGGGATTTCGCGAAAGGTGGTCCGGAAGGTTCTGCGGT
>NZ_BDLP01000392.1:0-3779 GCF_001950415.1 Roseomonas sp. TAS13 | reverse complement strand
GGAGCTGTGCGTAGATGTGATCAAGAGACAGGCCCCGGCCCCGCAAGGCGGGCGGCTGAGGCCGCCACGCCATCCCCGACAGGCCCTGGCCGGGAATCCCCCGGGCCAGGGCCAGGAAAGCCGGAAGCAGCCCCCCCGCTTCCGGTCCGGTAGAAGAAACCCCGCAACAAGCGGGCCGGAACGCCGGTCACACGTCCCAGCAACGATCCTGAACGGGAGTTCCCCATGTTCCACCCCACCCCGGGCCGCCGCGCCCTGCTTGGCGCCACGGCCGCCCTCGCCGCCGCGGGGCTGCGCCCGGCCCGCGCCGCTTCCTGGCCCTCGCGCCAGGTGACCATCGTCGCCCCCTTCACCCCCGGCGGCCCGGTGGACGTGCTGGCGCGCGTCGTGGCGCAGGGGCTGCAGGCCGGCAGCGGCCAGAATACGGTGGTGGACAACCGCGTGGGCGCCCAGGGCAATATCGGCATCGACGCGGTACGCCGTGCGGCGCCGGACGGCCACACGCTGCTTCTGGTGCCGGCGGGCAACCTGACCATCAACCCCACGCTGATGCGCGACCTGCCCTTCGACGTGGAGCGGGATTTCCTGCCGCTGAACCTGCTGGCCACGGCGCCCAACGTCATCGTCTGTGACCCGCGCCTGCCGGTGCGCGACATCCAGGGGCTGCTCGCCTTCGCAAAGACGCAGAAGGATGGCGTGACCTATGCCAGCCCTGGCTTCGGCAGCCAGCTTCACCTGGCGGGCGAGCTGCTGGCGCAGCGGACCGGCATCCCCATGCTGCACGTGCCCTACAAGGGTTCCAGCCAGGCGGCGACGGATGTGATGTCGGGGCAGGTGCAGCTCCTCTTCACCAACCTGCCGGCCGTGCTGGAGGCGGTGCGCGATGGCCAGCTCCGCGCCCTGGCCCTCACCACGGCGCAGCGCACCCCGGTGATGCCGGACATCCCGACGCTGGGCGAGCTGGGCGTGGAGGGCTTCGACATCACCTCCTGGTACGGGCTGCTGGCGCCGCGCGCCGTGCCGCCCGCCCTGGCGGAGGAGATCCACACCACGGTCGCGCGCATCCTGCACGAGCCGCGCACGAGCACCGCCCTTGCCGCCCAGGGCCTCACCCTCTCCGACGAATCCATGGTGGATTTCGCTGCCCGCATCCGGGCGGAAACCGCTGTCTGGGCGAAGGTGATCCGCGAACGGAAGATCGAGCCACAGCTCTGAGGCCGGTTGCGCTTCGCCGCCTGGCGTCGCGCCGTCCCGGGGGGACGAGGCTCCGCCTTTTTCCCCCGGCCTCCATCCGCCAGGACGCTTCACAGGACCATCGCAAAGTCCTCGTCATCCAGACCAAATAAGTCCAGATTAAACACACATGCAGAAGACGGATGGGACGGCATCATTTTCTTGCTACCGGTGGGTTTTTCAAGCCGGATATTATGGTGACGGGTTCAGGCGGCGGCGCGATGGGTCTATCCTTCCCGTCCAGGACACCGGCATTTCCCGATGTCCTCCACGGACGGGAGATTGCCCCGCATGTCCGACGACACACGGACCCCCGGAACCCTGCACCTGCAATTCGATGGCCATGCCATCGAGGCAGTCCCCGGAACCTCGCTGCTGCAGGCCTGGACGGCCGCCGGGCTGACGCTGACGGAGAATGTCGGCTGCATGGGCCAGGGAGTCTGCGGGGCCTGCCGCGTGCTGGTGCGCCGACCGGGCCAGCGCCTGGCCAGTACGGCGCTGGCCTGCGAGATGCTGGCCGAGGAAGGGATGCAGGTCTCCTTCATCGACCATTTCCCGGCCCGCCGCCCGCACGCCTATGACCTGCACGCGCTGACCGACAGCTGGACCGCGATCGACCAGATCGACGCCGTCTTCCCCGAGGCCAAGCACTGCCGCCACTGCAACGGCTGCGACCGCGCCTGTCCCAAGGGGATCGAGGTGCAGCGCATGGTCAACCTCGCCGCCGTGGGGCAGGCCAATGCGGCGGCCGAGCTCTTCGACCACTGCGTGCTCTGCAACCTCTGCGTCGCCGCCTGCCCGGAGCATATAGACCCGGCGCATCTGGGCCAGTTCGTGCGGCGGATGAACGCCTCGCTGACGCTGCGCCCCTCCGACCTGATCATGCGGCTGCACGAGATAGAGGACGGCCGCCAGCCGATCGACTTCGGCGCGCCAGGTGCCAATCCGCCGCCGAAGGGAGCCGCGCCATGAGCGCCGCCGGGATCCCCCATGCCCAGGCGCTGGACGCCTGGCGCGCCGCCTCCCCCGCCCCGCCCCGGACGCTGGACCTGCCGGTGCCGGAGCTGCTGGCCGGCTACCATCCGGACCGTCAGCCCGGCGCCATGGTGACGCTGCGGGTCGGCACCAGCGCCGGCCAGGAATGCCCGGCCATCCTGGCGGACCTGCTGCAGGCGGATTCGCTGCTGGAGGATGTGGACATCGCCGGCGCTCCGATGCTGGACGCGGACGTGCTGGTGATCGGCGGCGGCGGCGCGGGCTGCGTCGCGGCGCTGACCGCCGCGCGCGCCGGGGCCCGCGTGCTGCTCGCCACCAAGCTGCGCATCGGCGACAGCAACACGGTGATGGCGGAGGGCGGCATCCAGGCCGCGGTCGGCGCCGAGGACAGCCTGCAGCGGCATTTCGAGGACACGCTGCGCGCCGGGCACTTCGCCGCCGACAAGGCGCTGGTGGCGGCGCTGGTGTCGGGCGGGCCACAGGCGATCCGCTGGCTGATCCAGGAGGGGATGAGCTTCGACCTCACCGAGGGCAGCCAGCGCATGGGCGGCACGCTGCTGCGCAAGAAGCCCGGCGGCGCCACCGCCGCCCGGCTGCTCTCCTATCGCGACTTCACCGGGCTGGAACTGATGCGGGCGCTGCGCGAGGCGACCCTGCTGCAGCCGGGGATCACCATCCTCGACCGTCATCCGGCGCTGGAGCTGCTGAGCGACGACCGCGGCCGCTGCGCCGGGGCGGTGCTGCACGACTTCGCGCATGGCCGCCCGGTGCTGGCCCGGGCCGGGGCGGTGGTGCTGGCCACCGGCGGCTCGGGGCGGCTGCACCTCGCGGGCTTTCCCACCTCCAACCACTATGGCGCCACGGCGGACGGTCTGGTGCTGGCCTATCGCCTCGGCGCCCCGCTGCGGGAGGTGAACAGCTTCCAGTACCACCCGACCGGCATCGCCTGGCCGCCGCACATGGAGGGCTCCCTGGTCAGCGAGGCGGCGCGTTCCTCCGGCGCCTTCCTGGTGAACGGCAAGGGCGAGCGCTTCGTGGACGAGTTGCAGCCGCGCGACGTGGTGGCCTCCGCCATCCTGCGCGAGATCGCCGAGGGGCGAGGCGTGGAACGCGACGGCAAGGTTGGGATCTTCCTCGACACGCCGACGCTGGAGAAGGGCAGGCCCGGCATCCTGGAGAAGAGCCTCGTCACCCTGCGCCACCTCGCCCATCGCGGCGGCTTCGATCCGGCCGAGGAGCCCTTCCTGATCCGCCCGACGCTGCACTACCAGAACGGCGGCGTGGAGATCGATCCGGCAGGTCGCACCGCCGTCCCCGGCCTGCTCTGCGCGGGCGAGGTGACGGGCGGGCTGCATGGGCGCAACCGCATGATGGGCAATGCCCTGCTGGAGCTCGTGGTCTTCGGCCGCCATGCCGGCGCCGGGGCCGCCGCCGAGGCGCGGGCGGAACGGCCGCGCAACGTGGGGCTGACGCATCTCGCCGACTGGCGACGTGCCCTGGTGGCGCACTGTCTCTTGATCACATCTACGCACAGCTCCACCGTAAGGCGA
>NZ_BDLP01000391.1:0-3802 GCF_001950415.1 Roseomonas sp. TAS13 | reverse complement strand
GCGGAGTGGCTGGTGATGGCCAGCGAGCTGGTACGGCTGAAGGCGCAGGCGCTGCTGCCGCCGGTGCCGGAGACGGCCACGGAGGCCGGCGAGGAAGCGGCGCGGCAGCTGCGGCGCTGGGAGGCGCAGGCGGCGATCCGGGCGGCGGCGGCGTGGCTGGCGGCGCAGCCGCAACTGGGCATCGATGTCCTGGCCCGGGCCAGCGGGGCAGGGCAGGCGGAGAGGGATCTGCCGCCGCGGGCGGCGATGGTGGTGGCCTTCCTGGAGGCGACGCTGCTCATGCTGGAGGGGCAGGGCCAGGGCTCGGCGCCTGGGGACATCGCGCGGGTCTACCGTCCCGTGGCGCCGGATGTCTGGAGCCTACCGGACGCCTTGGCATGGCTGCGCCAGGCGCTGGAGGAGCAGCCAGGCGGGATGGACCTGCTCGGCGTCGGAGCCGGGCGGACGCCCGCCCCGGCCTCGCCGCTGCGGCAGCGATCCGCCGTGGCGAACACCTTCCTGGCCGGGTTGGAACTCGCCCGGCAACGCGTGGTGAACCTGCAGCAGGACAGCGCATTCGGGGGCATCCGGGTCCAGGCGGTGCCATAGCGATGAATGCCGGCAGGTGGCCGAGGCGTTGCTGTGCGCCCGAAAGAGGGGTGACATCGCCCGCCGGACGTCCCACTTCGGACGGGGCGGAGCGCGCACCCGATAACCAGCCGCCATGGGCTTTCAGGAGCGGTCCACCCGTGCACTCCGCAAGAACCATCGACGAAGTGAACACAATGGCCTTCAATCACCATCCAACGTGGAAGCCACGTCATTGCACCTGACACCTGAGCACAAGGTGACGCTGCAGGCCTGTGGCTACCAGGTGCTTGCGGCTACGCCCGAGCAGATGCAGCGCCTGACGCAGCAGCGGCGCGTGTTCGCTGCATGCGGCGGCAGTGTGGTGGTGCGGCGCGCGGACGGGTTCCTGGAGACCCACGCAACGCTGGCGGCGATGCTGGAGCAGCATGCGCAGGCGCGGGATCTGGTGATGGATGCCGGGAACGCACCCACGGCTGGGAGCGCCATGGACCGCAGTCGACCCGCCGCGCCGCAGGCCCCTGAACTCGTGACAGATGGTGTGGGGGTGGATGCTCGTGCCAGCCTGGAACAGGCGACAGCCGATCTGGTCGCCGAGTTCGAGAGCAGAGCCGCCGCGCTGGGATCGTCGGCGGCGGGGCTGATGCGCCACCGTGCTGTCGTGCCCGGTCTCGGGCCGGCAGGCCGGATCAAGCGTGCTGGCGCTCCGCTGCCGGTCAGGTACCGCGGGCCGAACGGTCAGGAATGGAGCGGCCGCGGCCGCCCGCCGGCATGGATCACCACCCACGAAGCTGCGGGAGGGAACCGCGACGCCTTCCTGGTCGGATAGCCGAGGGGGCCAATGGCCTCGCCTGGTTGCGGCACCCAGCGAAGAACCGGGACGCGCCGATTGTCGTCACCACCGCGGCACAGCGGCTGGGTGCCCGGGAGGGGAAGGGAAGGGCCTGACGGGTGGCGCCGGTGATCGCGGCGCCCCTGGCGTCAGCCCGCCCTGGCAGCCTTGCGGCGAGCCTTCTTCACGCCGGCGAAGGCTGCCTCCTTCAGGTTCGGCGACGGCTTGAACCTCACCGTCGCACCGGCCTTGACCTGGACCTTCTCCCCGGTGCGCGGGTTCATCTTGGTCCGCTTCGGGGTCTCGCGCACCGCGAAGGAGCCGAACTCGGGCAGCGAGAAGCGGCCGGTCTCGATGATCTTGGCCTTGATGGCCTCGATCACCGCGCCCGCCAGCCGTACCGAGGCCAGGCCGGTCAGATCGGAGGATTGCTGAATCACGTCAGCGATGAACTTCTTTGACATGGGCACAAGGCATAGCCAGAAGACAACTGTAGGCCAAGCCGGAAACAGGGCGTTTGAGGCGCATCAAGAGTTGGAGCCTCCAGGGAACCCGGGGCGGTTCAGAGGCAGTCGCTCGTTCGGCTTGGGCAGATTGATCAGCGTCTCAGCAAAACGGATTTGATCCTCGCGCGCGAGGCGCATGATCTCGGCGTCCTCGACGACGCGCCTTGCGTCCTCGCCGGCGGTGGCGATCAGATAGCCGGTCAGGGTCAGGCCGCGCAGACGGGCGGCGCGTTGCATCTGGTCATAGACCTGGACCGGGATACGCGCTTCCAACCGGGCAGTTTCAGCTGGGGGCTTAGGCAGAGGGGCTTCCTCTGATCCATTCATGTATGGCAAAATTCCGTACAAGGCAAAGGGCTTCATAGCTTCAGCCCGAACTGCCGCTTGCGGGTGAACTCCCATTCGATGCCGCCATCATCGCGCCGAATGCCACTGATGTGGTGATCGAGACGCTTCTCAAGCACGGGCCGCCAGGGCGCGGGTTGGAAGCCGTGCCCGCCTCGATCGTGGCGCAGCGCCGTCTTCGAGCTTGTCCGCCGTCAGTCTCAAACTTTGCAACGGAACCCCCAGGCTCACCCTGAGCGGCTATCTGGTCCACCAGAGAAACGTTAGCGCGCTAATCTCTATCTTGTTACACAACTTATGGTTGTTCATTTCTGTTATAGCACAATCCAAGGTGGCCAGGAAAAGGAGCAGACAATGGCCGTGCCTGCCTCGACCCGCGTGTCCGATTTCGTCGACTCTATCGGCGTGAACACGCACATGGGCTACCTCGACACCCCCTACGGCGATGTCGACCAGATCCTTCAGGAAATCCAGTATCTGGGCGTCGGGCACGTGCGTGACGGCGTGGCCTGGCCCGCCTTCCGTGACGCCCTGGCCAAGCTGGGCGATGCGGGCATCGGCATGACGCTGATGGTCGGTGGGGCACCGTCAACTTGCCGGCCTCGAGGCGACGAGGCTGATTGATCGACAACGGACTCCAGGGCGATCAAGCCCGTGCGGCGACCCCGCTGACCTCGGACCACACCTCGAACGCGCGCGCCCTTGCGGCACGATAGTCGCAGGCGGTGACGTGGTCCCGGCGAAGATGAAAGAGGTTGTTGATCCCGTCGTGGGCGGAAAGGAAGCGCTGCGCTTGGCCGGCAGACTTGAACCGCTTCATCCCTCGTTCTCGTCGTCGTGTCGGCTGATGCGAGTTCTCAGCACGGTTGTTCAGCCCCTTGTGCTGGCGGTGCTCGACGGAAGGCATCACCTCCTTCTTCGCGGCGCCGTAGCTTGCCAGCTTGTCGGTGATCATGACCCGTGGTGGCCGCATCTGTCGCTTCAGCAGCTTCCTGAGTAGCCGCTTGGCAGCTTGCTTATCTCGTCGGCTCTGCACCAGCACGTCGAGTACCATCCCGGCCTGATCGACGGCGCGCCAGAGCCAGTGCGTCACACCGTTGATCTTGAGGACGACCTCATCCAGGTGCCACTTGTCACCGGTGCGGGGCAGCCGGCAGCGGATCTGATTGGCGAAAGCCTGACCGAACTTGCGGCCCCATTGCCGCAGTGTTTCGTGGCTAACCACGATGCCGCGGAAGGCCAGCATCTCTTCCACCATCCGCAAGCTGAGTGGGAAGCGGAAGTAAAGCCACACCGCCTGGCTGATGATCTCGCCCGGAAAGCGATACCCGACGAAGCTGGGGCAGGCGGCGGAGGCGGTCATCCTACCCCACTACCGGTGGTAGGCAGCTCGGGCAAGCTTGCAGCCGGCCAACTTGACGATGCCCACCACGCGCTGCCAGCGCGTATCGGTGCTGACCAGCACCTCCGCCAGGGTGGGCCGCCGCGCCCCTTTGGTCCGGGGTCGACCATTGGTGCCGGGCAGCCGAGGCGGTGCCGGATCGTAGAGCGC
>NZ_BDLP01000390.1:0-3813 GCF_001950415.1 Roseomonas sp. TAS13 | reverse complement strand
CTTTTGGCCGCTCTCCTCGCCGCCCTCCGACAGGCAATCCTCACCCCGATCAGCCAAGCCAGCGTCCCGACAGGCCGCACCCTGCTCGCAGGGGCGACAGCCTGAAGACGTTGTTCAAGGCCGACTAGCGAACAAACAGCTAAAGCGTGAGTACTTGGAGCAAAACGCTTGGCGTGTCCGCCTTTCCTCGAAGGAGCGCAAGGAGATGCGGCAGGAAGCGCGTACCGCGGAACGACGGGGCGAGGTCTATCTGAACCGCGCGCTGCGTGCGGCTGAAGCCTCCACTGGTCTAATGGCCGCTCAAGTGGAACTGCACCGGCAGGATCGCCTCTGGCAAACGCTGGGTGTGGGGCTGAGCTCGCTCTTTCCAACTGGGATGCGCTTTAGTCGAAGCCCAGATTATACAGCCTGCCTCTCGGCGTTCCGCCGCGTCCGTGAATTGGCCGAGCCTTCCGGCGCCGGCGACGCTGCGCTGCAGGCGATTGATCGGATTGGCATCCTTCACGCGAGCGCGCTGTACGAACGCTGGTGCTTGGTCAAGATCATCGCCGTGTTGATGGACGATTACGGCTTCACCCCCGAGACTGGCTGGCAAGATCAACTTATCCGGGCGGTAACAGGGCTGCCTGAGAGCCTCACCCTCGATTTCCGGCGGAACGATCCGGCAATGACGGCCAGGTTAGAGTTTCAGCCGTTGCTGCCGAACGGTAGACGACCGGACTTCCGACTGTGCTTTAGCCAAGACAAATCCCCGGTCGGCAAAAACGGCATGGTCATGGATGCGAAGTTTCGCGCCAGATGGCGACTAGGCGAATTAGCTTCAAAGCTAGACGAATTGGTGTCAACGAAGGGATACGGACAAAAGGGAGATCGCGTTTTTATTTTGCAGCCTGCTACGCGGGAAGTAACGTGGGCGACCTCTCCGCTCGAATGGGGAAGGGATTGCGATTACGGGCAAGATCGCGAGGAAAACCACCGCAAGGGCTTTATCCACTTCGCCCCCGGCAACGGAGCGGCTAATCCAGTTGCGCATTTGCGGCGGCTGATTGCCTTGCAGCTTCAGTCAGCGTTCCCTGTCCCATATGAGACTGAACCTGATTCTGATCATTGGATAAGTGACAGTTTTTGTATCCGGTGCGGTAGTGGGCACAGACCCGGGAATGTTAAGCGCCATCGCACGGAGCGTGAGAACGACTTCTGGACGTTGCATTGCACCTCCTGTGAAATGCTGACGACGCGCACCCATTGCTTTGGCTGCGGACAGGTCCTGTTCAAGAATGGCAACCATCTCACCTACCATCGTACGTTATCGGACCAGGTCACAAATGTGGCCTGCCCTGCCTGCGGTAAGCACTTCGATCCTGATTGGCGCGAAGATGCCGATGCGTTCCGATCGCTGTAGCTGGAACCGCTTTGATTTTCTCGAAGGTTGCTCGGCATGGGGCGAGCAGCCGCAAATCTGACCTCGCCTGAACGGAACCGATTCTCAGCGAGACCGAGTGGGATGTTGCCGATCAGCCCAAGGAGGCAGCCGATGCTGAAAGTTCGCTCAACTGGAGTGCAGCGAACTCTGCGGCTTCGTTGAATATCGAAGGCTCACGACTATGGCTCACGGCACCCCCCGCTTCACCACCCCTACCGACAGCGTCGCCGCCGCAAGGTCGAACGTCGCCGCGGAGATGTTCCGCGCCATCACCCGCACCGTGTTGTTAGACCACACCGCGGCATCGAGCTCGATGAAGCGTGTCGACGACACCAGCGAAGCCTGCGCCAGGTCGCCCGCCCGCGCCCCGTTCACCGCGACGTCGAGCAGCGAGGTCGCCCCCGGCGCCAGGCTCGGCAGGTCCCAGGACACTTCCGCTGAGAACTCCCGTCGCCCCGAACCGAACAGCGCCCCCGTCAGCAACGGCGTGCCGTTCAGCACCGCGGGCGCGGCCTCCGGCAGCCCGTAGAGCCGCAGCGATTGCAGGTCGATCGGCCCATCGAAGCCGATCACCCCCACCTGCGCATAGGCCACCGACGCACCGACGCGGATCGTCTGCCGCCGGTTGAAGTTGGCATCATCCATCGGCGCGCCGGCGTTCCATCCCTTGGCCGGCCCGTTCCACTGCATCGTGGTGATCGAGGCCAGCACGTCGCCCGCGATGTCCTCGCGCACATTCCCCGCCCCATCAAACACGCGCACGAACAGCCGTCCGCCCGAGGCGCCGGCCGTCAGCCAATGCGCCAGCGCGAACTCCTTCGCCTGGGAGGTATCGAGCATCCAACCCAGCCCGCGGTTCGCCGCCAGCGTCACGGCGCGATCGGTCGGCGTCAGGTCGGTCAGCCCGTTGAAGCAGAAATCCGCCATGAAGGTCGCGGTGGTGGTCGAGGTGGCGATGGTGATCAGTCCCTCCACCCCAACCTCGGTCGCCGACTGCCGGAAGGCAGACGTGCGGGTATTCGGCACACCGGCGAGAAAGCGCTGGAACCGCGACGCCGGCGCGCGGTGTCGGTTGATCACCGCATTGCCGCAGCGGTTCGCGGTCGCCGTGTAGTCGATCCCGACCAGATAGGTGTTGGTCCAGGCGATGTCGTACTCGCAGTCCTGCGCCCCGGCCGTGTGCCGCGCCGCCAGTGGCGAGCAGGCCTCCATGCGCATGTTGCGCGCGATGATGGCGCTGCCCGAGGTCTGGTTCAGGAAGGGGATGGCGATGTTGCTGCCGGCTTGGCGGAGCTCGAAGTTCGGCGCGTCGAAGACATGCCGGTTGTGGTTGGAGTAGGCGCCGGGCTCGTTGCCGAAGCGCACGCCGAACCGGTCCAGTGCGGCGTTCACCCCGGTCGCCTGGGCGAAGTGGCCGCCGTAGTAGCGGATCGAGGTGTTCCAGGCGGTCGCCGTTGCGCACCAGATGTCGAGGCCGATGCGGTTGTTGACGATGCGCCCCAGCGTGAAGGTGCTGTCTTCCACGCCGCGGCCATCGCCCAGCGTGCGCATGCCGATGGTGAAGCCTTCCACCCGGCGCAACTCGATCTGGCTGGCATCGACGTTGCGCACGGTGATGCCGATATCGGCCTCGGAGGACCAGTCGGATTGCGTCTGCCGGATCACGTTCAGCCCGCTGTAGAGCTTCTCGGCATTGCGAATGGTGCCGCCATCGCCCAGCACCAGCACGGAGGTCGGCGCGGTGCCGGTGTAGCGGATGGTCCCCTGCATGATCAGGCCGCGGGCCCCGCCCGGCAGGGTGACGGTGCCGGAGACGTTCCATGTGCCGGGCGGAATCATTGCGAATTTCTGGTCCGCGCCCGCCCGATCGAAGGCCGCCTGGATGGAAGTGCGATCATCGGCCACGCCATCGCCTAGCCCGCCGAAATCGTTCGGCAGCACCGCCTCACGATCGCGCAGGTACTTCGCGAAGTCGCTCTTGTTGAGGTTGGCGTTGAGGACCAGCAGGTCATCGATGCGCGCCGGCATGGCTGTCTCCGATCAAAGAGCGGTGGCGGTGACCGGGCCGGCGAAGGCGGAGACGTTGCCTTCGGCTGAGACGCTGCGCAGCCAGTACCAGCGGGTCTGGCCGGTGGTGAGGCCGGTGCGATCCCACGGGAGTGCCGTCGGCTCGCTGGCCAGCTTGGTCGCGGCGGCGAGGCTGGCGCTGCTGGCCTCGAAGACCTGCAGCCGCACTCCGTCTGCGGGAAAGCCACCCGACAGGCGCACGCCGCCGGTGATCCCGGTCGCGGCCAGGCCCGAAGCCGCAGCCGGCACCAGTGCCTCGCGCCAGCCCGACACCGCTCCGCTGCGCGCCTGCGCCCGCACGCGGAATGCGGTCGGCTCCGCGG
>NZ_BDLP01000389.1:0-3849 GCF_001950415.1 Roseomonas sp. TAS13 | reverse complement strand
GGTGGAGCTGTGCGTAGATGTGATCAAGAGACAGGTTGTTTAATCGGGCCTCCCGCAACGGATGATGGGCGGCGCCAGGCTGGCCCCAGGGAGCATCCATGTCGCTGACCGAGCTTCTCGTTCCCACCTACAGGCAGATGCTTCGCATGCTGGGCGGCCTGCTGGACAAGGCGCAGCGGCAGATGCCGGGGCAGGCGGAGGCCTTCCTCTCGGCGCGGCTGGCGGCCGACATGTATCCCCTGGCGACGCAGTTGAGGTTCGCGGCGCTCCAGGCGCAGGAGGCGGTCTTCCGGCTGCGGGGGGAGCCGATGCCGCCTTCGCTGGACGAGTTGGCGGCCGAGGGGCGTCATGCCGGTGAGGTGCCTGGGCTGATCTCGGATGCCCGGAAGCGGATCGATGAGGCCCTGTCGCTTCTGGATGGCCTGGCCCCGGACGCGCTCGATGCCGGAGCCGGATTGCCGATCGCCATCGAGCTTCCCGGGGGTATCGCCTTCGACATGACGGGCGAACGGTATGCCCGCGACTGGGCGCTGCCCCAGTTCTATTTCCACGTCATCACCGCCTATGCGATTCTCCGGAGCCAGGGCGTCGAGATCGGGAAGGCCGACTACGTGCCTCACATATTCGCCTATCTCCGGCCGGGGCCTGCGCCGGGGGTCTGATCGCGAAGGGGTTCCTGCCGGCCCGGGGCGGCCGACTGCCCGCCACGTCCAGCGCTGTCCCGGGAGGCTCCGCCCGCGGAACGGAGGCGGCGGGACGCAGGCGCGCGTGCCGACATCGGGGGCGATGCGGATGCGGCCGCGCAGGGCGCCGGGCTGGAAGTGTTGCATGGGCCGCCCCGCACTCCGCACAAGGCAGGCAAAACCAGATCGTGCAGGCGTGAGGGTCCGCCGGGGTCGTTTCTTGCGCTACAAGGTCATGAGAAGCAACGAAACGCACAAGAGCTGGTGTCCATGACCATCCCCGACATCCGAGTGACCCGCACCCAGGCGCCGAAGCAACGCCCCGACGATGCCGAGCTGAGCTTCGGCAAGGTCATGACCGACCACATGTTCCTGATGGACTACGAGGAGGGGAAGGGCTGGCACGACCCGCGCATCGTTCCCTATGGCCCGCTCAGCATGGACCCCGCGACCTCCGTCCTGCATTACGGGCAGACGGTGTTCGATGGGTTGAAGGCCTTTCGCGGCCAGGACGGGACGGTGCGCCTGTTCCGTGCGCAGCGCCATGCCGAGCGGCTGAACAGGTCCTGCGCCGCACTCTGCATCCCGCCGATGGACCCGGAGCTGATCCGCCGGTCCTTCGAGGAACTGGTGGCGGTGGACCATGACTGGGTGCCGCGCCGGGCCGGGACGTCGCTGTATATCCGGCCGACCGTGGTAGCGACGGAGGTGCAGCTCGGCGTGCATCCGGCGCACCGGCTGACCTATTTCGTGATCTGCTCCCCGGTTGGCGCCTACTACAAGGAAGGCGTGAAGCCGGTGAGGATCCTGGCCACGGACAAGTATGTCCGTGCGGTGCGCGGCGGGCTGGGCGAGGCCAAGACGGCGGCCAACTACGCCGCCTCTCTCGCCGCCGCGCAGGATGCCGAGGCGCAGGGCTATACCCAGGTGCTGTGGCTGGATGGCGTGGAGCGGCGCTATCTCGACGAGGTGGGCACCATGAACATCATGGTGAAGATCGGCGACGAGGTGATCACCCCGCCGCTGGCCGGCACCATCCTGGACGGCGTGACGCGGAACTCGATCCTGACCCTGCTGCACGACTGGGGCGTGAAGGCCAGCGAGCGGCCGGTCACCATCGACGAGGTGATGCAGGCGGGCCGCGACGGCACGCTGCGGGAGATGTGGGGCACCGGCACCGCCGCCGTGGTCTCGCCGGTCGGGATGCTGGGCTACAAGGGCGAGAAGGTGGTCATCAACGGCGGTGAGACCGGGCCGCTGACGCAGAAGCTGTACGAGGCGATCGTGGCGATCCAGTACGGCACCGCGCCGGATGCCCATGGCTGGACGAGCGAGGTGAAGGTGCCGGCGGAGGCGTCGTAAGGCGCTTCAGTTCGGGCGTTGCGCCGTTCCGGGGGGAAGGCGCTGCCTTTCCCCCCGGGCCCCCCTCCGCCAGGACGCTGCGCGCCCTGGACCCGGTTCGTTGGCGCTTGCCGCGGCCGGATCTCGCCGGAGAGCCATGCTCTCCGGCGGGCTGCCGGTGCCGCGAGTGCGGGCAGGGTGTTTTTCCGTTTTCGGGGCCTCATTGATCCACCTGCGCTCAGAGGTCAGGCCCGGGACCGGCCTTGCCGCGCCGTGCCAGCGAAAGGCGGGGTCTGGGGAGGCGGCGCCTCCCCAGGGAGCCGCTCAGCGCCAGCCGAGGGCGGGGGCGATGTGCTTCAGGATGCCCTCGATGACATGGGCGCAGTACTCGACGCCGAGCTGGTTGGGGATGGTCAGCAGCAGGGTGTCGGCCTCGGCGATGGCCTCGTCCTCCCGGAGCTGGGCGATCAGGGCCTCGGGTTCGGCGGTGTAGCCGCGGCCGAAGATGGCGCGGGTGTTGCCGCCGAGGAGGCCGATCTGGTCCTGCTCCTTGCCGCCACGGCCGAAATACTCGCGGTCCCGGTCGTCGAGCAGGGGGAAGATGCTGCGGCTGACGGAAACGCGGGGGGTGTGGCTGTGGCCGGCTTCCTTCCAGGCCTCGCGGTAGAGGCGGATCTGCCCGGCCTGCTGGATGTGGAAGGGCTCGCCGGTCTCGTCGTCCTTGAGGGTGGAGCTTTGCAGGTTCATGCCGAACTTCGCCGCCCAGGCGGCGGTGGCGTTGGAGCCGGAGCCCCACCAGATGCGCTCGCGCAGGCCCTCGGAGAAGGGTTCCAGGCGCAGCAGGCCGGGCGGGTTGGGAAACATCGGGCGCGGGTTGGGGCGGGCGAAGCCCTGGCCCTTCAGCACTTCGAGGAAGACCTCGGCGTGGCGGCGGCCCAGCTCGGCATCCGTCTCGCCCTCGGCGGGGGCATAGCCGAAGTGGCGCCAGCCATCGATCACCTGCTCGGGCGAGCCGCGGCTGAGGCCGAGCTGGAGGCGGCCGCCGGAGATCAGGTCGGCGGCGCCGGCATCCTCCGCCATGTAGAGCGGGTTCTCGTAGCGCATGTCGATGACGGCGGTGCCGAGTTCGATCCGCTTCGTCCGCGCGCCCATGGCGGCGAGCAGCGGGAAGGGGGAGGCGAGCTGGCGGGCGAAGTGGTGGACGCGGACATAGGCGCCGTCCGCGCCCAGCTCCTCGGCCGCGACGGCGAGGTCGATGGATTGCAGGAGCGCGTCGGCGGCGGTGCGGGTGCCGGAATGCGGCGAGGGTGTCCAGTGGCCGAAGGAGAGGAAGCCGATCTTCTTCATGGGTTCAGGTCGTCCGGCGGGGCGGGACGGGGCGCGCCCCTTGCGTGAGGGTGGTCTGGCCGGGCGCCGCGGCGGGGCCGGGCCGGTTGCCGGGGATATGGGATGGGCGGCGCGGCGCGGCCATCACTGCGGGTGATGACCGTCATGGGGATGGATCGTCCCCGGGGGAGCGGCGCCGCGCCCTCAGCCGATGATGGCGGCGTCGGGGCCGTTGAGGGCGAGTTCCAGCAGGGTTTCGAGGGCCGGGCGCAAGGCGGCCTCGGCGGGGGCGGCGAGGGCCAGGCGGACGGCGTCGGGGGCGTGGCCGGGGCCGGCGGCGAATTCGGCGGCGGGTGAGACGGCGATGCGGCGGCGGGCAGCGGCGGCCACGAAGGTCTCGGCGCGCCAGGGATCGGGCAGTTCGAGCCAGAGGTGGTAGGCGCGCGGATCGCCGCGCAGGGAAAGGCCGGCGCCGCCGAGGAGGCCGCGCGCCAGGGCG
>NZ_BDLP01000388.1:0-3850 GCF_001950415.1 Roseomonas sp. TAS13 | reverse complement strand
CCTTACGGTGGAGCTGTGCGTAGATGTGATCAAGAGACAGGCCCCAGGTCCTGCACCAGCCCGTCGGACACATCCATCGCCGCCCGCGCCACGTCGCGCAGCGCGATGCCTAGGGCCAGGCGCGGATCGGGCAGGCGGTAGCGGCGCAGCAGGTGGCCCCCTGGGTCGGGCGGCAGGCGCCCCTGTCCCACCGCCAGACCCAGCGCGCCGTCGCCGATGCAGCCGGAAACCCAGACATCGTCGCCCGCCCGCGCCCCGTCGCGGCGCAGCGCCGCGCCCGGTGGCACCGTGCCCAGGATGGTCAGGGAGTGGCAGGCGGGGCCGGGGGTGGAGACCGTGTCGCCGCCCAGGATGCGGAGGCCGAAGAGCCGCTGGTCCTCGGCCAGCCCGGCGGCGAAGCCGGCGACCACGGATTCTGCCGTGCCGCGCGGGAAGGCCGTGGTGAGCAGGTAGCCCAGCGGCTCCGCCCCCATGGCGGCGAGGTCGGACAGGTTGGTGCGCAGCAGGCGGCGGGAGACCGTGTCCGGCGGATCGGTGGAAAGGAAATGCACCCCCTCCACCATCGCATCCGCCGCCAGCACCAGCGTCCGGCCCGGCGGCGGATCGAGCAGCGCCGCATCGTCGAGCAGGCCGAGCGCCTCCGGTGCCGCGAGGGGCCGGAAATGCCGGGCGATCAGCCCGAACTCGCCGGGGAGCGGTCCTTCGCCGGGGGACGCGGCCGCGGGCGGATGCGGGGGCAAGGCCGGCTCAGGCGCGGGCGGGGTTGAACTCGCCAGTCCGCAGGTCCTTGGCCATGGCGTCCAGCACCCCGTTGGCGAAGCGCGGCTCGGCGCCGTCGAAGAAGCCGTGGGCCACGTCCATGTACTCGTTGATCACCACCCTGGCCGGCGGCTCGTTGCCCGACCACAGCTCGGCCGCCGCCGCCCGCAGCAGGGCGCGCAGCACCGGGTCGAGCCGGTCCATGCTCCAGCCGGCGGACAGGTGCCCGGCCACGATCGGGTCGATGGTCTCGGCGTTCCTGGCCACGGCGCGGACGATGCTGGTGAAGAGCGGCACATCCGCCTGCGGCACCCGTCCTTCCTCGAAGCCGCCCTCGCCCGGCAGCGCGCCGAGGCGGTGCTGGATGAACTGCTGGATGATGGCCTCGGCATTCTCGCCGCCGGCCTCGGACTGGAACAGGGCCTGCACCGCGGCCACGCGGGCGCCCAGGCGCGGCCGCGCCTTGTTCCCGCCGCCCTGCCCCTTGCTCTTCGTGTTACTCTTCGGCGTGTCGCTCATTCGGATAATCCCAGGCTTCGGGCGAGCGCGATCTGGCCGATCAGCGCATGGGCCGCCTCCGCCCCCTTGTTGTGCCGGTCCGGGCGCGAGCGCTCGATGGCCTGCTGCAGCGTGGCGACGGTCAGCAGCGCGAAGCCCACGGGGGCCGCGGTCTCCACGGTGATGTCCATCACGCCGCGACAGGCTTCCCGGCAGATGTGTTCGTAGTGGTCGGTGTCGCCCTTCACCACGCAGCCGAGGATCAGGTAGCCGTCATGGCCGCCCCGCTCCCCCTTGGCGTTCAGGGCCATGCGCAGCGCCGCCGGCAGCTCGAAGGCGCCCGCGACGTCCACCACCTCGGTCCGGGCGCCGACCTGCTCCAGCACCGCCAGGGCGCCGTCGCGCATCCCGCCCACGACCTGGGCGTAGTAGGGCGCCTGGATCAGCAGCACGCGCGGCGCCGGCCCTTCCAGGACCGCCTGGCCGCGCTCCGGTGCGTCCTGCGTGCTCATGCCTGCTTCCCCTTCTGGCCGGCCTTCCCGCATTCCGAGATCGGCCGCGTGTCCACCACCGTCAGCCCATAGCCCTCCAGCCCGACGATGGGGCGGGGGTGGTTCGACAGCAGCACCATCTCCTTCACGCCCAGATCCGTCAGGATCTGCGCGCCGATGCCGTAGTCCCGCAGCTCCGGCGCCGCGCGGCCCTGGCCGGCGCGGACCCGCTCGCTCAGCGCCGTCGGCTTCATCTCGCGCAGCAGCACGACCACGCCGTGGCCGGAGCGGCCGATCTCCTCCATCGCGGCATGCAGCTCGGCCGGTCCCTGGCGGCTCAGCGTGTCGGCCAGCATGTTCACCGCGTGCATCCGCACCAGAGCGGGGCCGTTGCGGTCGGGCTCGCCCTTCACCAGGGCGATGTGCTCGCCATACTCGATGGTGTTGGCATAGACGATGATCTTCCAGGGCCCGCCCGGCGCATCCTCCAGCACGTTCTCCTCGACCCGCTTCACCAGCCGCTCCGTGCGGCGGCGATAGGCGATCAGGTCGGCCACCGTGCCGAGCTTCAGCCCGTGGTGCTGGGCGAAGGCCACGAGGTCCGGCAGGCGGGCCATGGTGCCGTCGTCGTTCATGATCTCGCAGATCACGCCGGCGGGGTTCAGCCCGGCCAGCCGCGCGAAATCCACCGAGGCCTCGGTATGGCCGGCGCGCACCAGCACGCCGCCCTCGCGCGCCGCCAGCGGGAAGACATGGCCGGGGGTCACGATGTCGCGGCGGCCCATCTCCGGGTTGATCGCGACCGCCACGGTGCGGGCGCGGTCGGCGGCGGAGATGCCGGTGCTCACCCCTTCCCGCGCCTCGATCGAGACGGTGAAGGCGGTCTGGTGCCGGGTGCCGTTGCTCTGGCTCATCAGCGGCAGGCCCAGTGACTCGACCCGGGCGCGGGTCATGGCGAGGCAGATCAGCCCGCGCGCGTGGCGGGCCATGAAGTTGATCGCGTCCGGCGTGGCGAACTGCGCCGGGATCACGAGGTCGCCCTCGTTCTCGCGGTCCTCGTCGTCCACGAGGATGAACATGCGGCCGCGGCGGGCCTCCTCGATCAGCTCCTCGGTCGGGCTGAGGAAGTCCGCGAGCGAGGCGGAGACGGGCTGGTTGGTCGCGGAGGCGCTCATGCCTCGAACTCCTTCAGGCGGGCGACATAGCGGGCCAGCATGTCGATCTCGAGATTGACCTTCGCGCCCGGACCCAGCGCGCCGAAGGTGGTGACCTCCCGGGTGTGCGGGATCAGGTTCACGCCGAAGAGGGCGCCCTTCTCCCCGTTGCCCATGACCTCGTTCACCGTCAGCGAGACGCCGTTCAGCGTCACCGAGCCCTTGGGCGCGATGAAGCGGGCGAGCTGCGCCGGCGGGCGGAAGACCCAGCGCTCCGAACCGTTCTCGGGGGTCACCGAGACCACCTCCGCCAGACCGTCCACATGGCCGGACACGACATGCCCGCCCAGCTCGTCGCCCATGCGGAGCGGGCGTTCCAGGTTGATCCGGGTGCCGGGCCGCCATTCGCCCAGCACGGTCAGCGACAGGGTCTCGGCCGAGGCCTCCGCCTCAAAGGCTTCGGGCTCCAGCGCCACGGCGGTCAGGCAGCAGCCGTTGCAGGCGATGGAGGCGCCGAGCTGCGCCCCCTCCAGCCAGCCCGGCGGGGTGCGGACATGCAGGCGCATGTCCCGCCCCTCGCCGATCGGGGAGACGGAGAGGATCTCTCCGGTGGCGGTGACGATTCCGGTGAACATCAGGCGCGCTCGAACTCGCTCAGCAGGTCGGGACCGCACGGGATGGTGGCGGTGCGACGGAACTTGGGAATGGCGGCGAGGGAATCCACCGGCAGGGCCTGCGCGGCGGGCAGGCCATCGCCCCCCATGATGCCGGGAGCATGGAACCAGGCGAGCCGATCCACCAGTCCCGCGCGAAGCAGGGAAGCCGCGAGCGTGGCGCCACCCTCGACCATCAGCCGGGTCACGCCCCGTGCCGCCAGGGCACGGAGGATCGCCTCCGGGTCGAGCCGGTCGGAATCGCGGGCGCCGCTCGGGCTGTCTCTTGATCACA
>NZ_BDLP01000387.1:0-3868 GCF_001950415.1 Roseomonas sp. TAS13 | reverse complement strand
CGTCGAGACTTGTGATCAAGAGACAGGCAGGGTCCTGGCGGAGTGGGGGTTTGGGGGCGAGGCGGCGCCTTGCCCCCAAGGGCTACGTCAGCCCCCGTTGACGCGGCTCAGGCCGCCTTTTCCATGTTCCAGAAAAACTGCACCGGCGAGAGCACCATGCCCTTGAGGCTGTCGCGATAGGCCATGGGCTGCTGCACCAGCCCGCCCGGGGCATAGGGCACCACCTCGAAGGCGCGGCGCTCGATCTGCGCTGCGAGTTCCTTCTGCCTCGCCTCATTGTCGGTGGCGATCCACTGGTCGCGCAGCCCTTCCAGCGCCTCGTCCTTCGGCCAGCCGAACCAGGCGGCCTCGCCATTGGCGCGGATCAGCGGGTGCAGCGCCGGGTTCAGCACATCGGCGCCGGACCAGAGCGTGTGGAAGACCGACCAGCCCCCCTGCTCCACCGGGCCACGGTTGGCACGGCGGCCGATGAAGGTGGCCCAGTCCGTGGAGATCAGGTCCACGGTCATGCCGAGGTTCTTCAGCAGCTCCTGCGTCACCAGCGACTGGTTATAGGCAATGGGCTGGTCCGCCGGGGCGAGCAGGACGACCTTCTCGCCCTTGTAGCCCGCCTCCTTCAGCATGGCCCGGCCCTTCTCCAGGCTGCCCTGCATCGCCTCGGTCCCGCCGGCGCCGGTGGACATGGGCGAGCCCGGGGTGAAGAAGGTCTTCGCCTCCTTGTAGTACTCCGCGCTGCCGACCACCGCCTGCATGTAGTCGTCCTGCCGCATCGCCATCATCACGGCGCGGCGGATGCCCGGATTGTCGAAGGGCGGCTGCCCATGGTTGAAGCGCATCAGAAGGATCAGGCCGAGCGGCACGTTCTGGATGCGGATCCGCGGGTTCTGCTTCAGCACCGGCAGCAGGTCGATCGGCGGCTGCTCGTACCAGTCCACTTCCCCTTGCACCATGGCGCCCACGGCGGCGGCGGGCTCGGTCAGCGCCAGCCATTCGATGCGGTCGATCTTCGCCACCTTGCCGCCCGCGGCCCAGGAGGGCGCTTCCTCGCGCGGCCTGTAGGCGGCGTTGCGGGTGTAGATGGCGTTCTGCCCCGGGATCCATTCCTTCGCCTCGAAGCGCCAGGGGCCGGAGCCGGTGGCATCGGCGATGGGCTTGCTGGCGTCGGTCTGGGCGACACGCTCCGGCATGATGAAGGGCACGTTGGAGGACAGCTTGCCCAGCGCCGCCGGCAGCATCGGAAAGGGCTTCTTCAGCCGCACCGAGAAGGTGCGCGCGTCATCGGCGTCGTAGCCCTCGACAAATGCGGCGAAGGTCTGGCCGAAGGCGTCGCGCTTCGACCAGCGCTGGATCGAGGCGATGCAGTCCTGCGCCCGCACCGGCTGTCCGTCATGGAAGGCGAGGCCGTCGCGCAGGTGGAAGGTCCATTTCAGCCCGTCCGGCGCGGTCTGCCATTCGCTCACCATCTGCGGCCGGATCGCGAACGTCTCGTCGGTGGCGAAGAGCGTGTCGTAGATCAGGTAGCCGTGGTTGCGGATGACATAGCTGGTCGCGATGACCGGATCGAGCGAGGGCAGCGGCGTCGAGGGGATGAAGCGCAGCGTGGCGCTCTTGCCGCCCTGGGCGCGCGCGAGATGCGGCCGGGCGAGGCTGGCGGCGCCGGCCAGGCCGGCGGCACCGGAAAGAAGCGTGCGGCGGTGCAGTGTCATGGCGGATGACTCCTGCGCGGCCGGTCCGTCCCGGCACGCGCCTGATGGGGGCTGTGTCGGGACGGGGTAGGCGGGTCAGGCCGCCTGGGGCAGGGCGAGGTCCGCCGGCAGCTTCGGCCGCTTCGCCAGCGCCGCCCGCATCAGCGCCTCGACCTCGGCGCGCTCGGCCTCCGGCAGTTCCAGGCGGGGCGGGCGCGTCAGAGAGGTGCCGCGGCCCATGATGTGCTCGCAGAGCTTGATGCACTGGACGAGGTCCGGCCGAGCATCGAGGTGCAGCAGCGGCATGAACCAGTCGTAGAGCGCCCGCGCCTCGGCATAGCGGCCCGCCTTGGCCAGGCGGAACAGCGCCTCGCCCTCGGCCGGGAAGGCGTTGGACATGCCGGAGACCCAGCCCTCGGCGCCGAGCATCACGCTTTCCAGCACGGTGTCGTCCAGGCCCGCGAACATGCGGAAGCGGTCGCCCACCATGTTGCGCAGGTCGGTGAAGCGGCGCGCGTCGCCCGAGGATTCCTTGAAGCAGACGACCGTCTCGCAATCCGCCAGCGAGGCCAGGATGGCGGGCGTCACGTCGTTCTTGTAGATGGGTGGGTTGTTGTACACCATCACCGGCAGGTCGGTGGCCTTGGACACGCCGCGGAAATGCGCGGCGGTCTCGTGCGGCTTGGAGGAATAGACCAGCGCCGGCATCACCATGATGCCGTCCAGCCCGATGCGCGCGGCCTCCTTCGCCATCGCCGCGGCGAAGGGCGTGGTGAACTCGGCGATGCCGGCGATCACCGGCACGCGGCCGCCGGCGGCATCCTTGGCCGCCTCCATCACCGCCAGCTTCTCCTCCTTCGAGAGGGAGCAGTTCTCGCCCACCGTGCCACAGACGATCAGGCCCGAGACGCCGTCGCGAATCAGCGCCTGCATCACGCGGTGCGTTGCCTGCACGTCGAGGCTGTGGTCGTCGCGGAACTGGGTGGTCACGGCGGGGAAGACGCCCTGCCAGTCGATCTTGGCGTTCATGGCTCGGTTCCGGTGCTCACGGGATTGCTGGTGGCGTCTTCGTAGATTTTATACAATATCCGAGTCAATGCTTTTCTGCGCCCGATGACAGGCCGCGGCCCCGGTGCCACATCAGGCCCCCACCTGCCCGGCGGCATGCCGGAAGGGCGGAAAGGAGACAGGATGAACGCGCCGC
This sequence comes from Roseomonas sp. TAS13, assembly GCF_001950415.1. Classification (NCBI taxonomy): domain Bacteria; kingdom Pseudomonadati; phylum Pseudomonadota; class Alphaproteobacteria; order Acetobacterales; family Roseomonadaceae; genus Roseomonas; species Roseomonas sp. TAS13. Next base: position 979 of record NZ_BDLP01000387.1, on the reverse strand, counting down.
TGAAGCACCGTACCGTCTCGGCCGCCCTGCTGGAGGAGATCCGCCGCCGCGTGCTGGACGGGCGCTATCCGGCTGGCGCGCAGCTCCGCCAGGACAGCCTTGCCGAGGAATTCGGCGTCAGCCGCATCCCTGTGCGCGAGGCGCTGTTCCAGCTGGAGGCCGAGGGCTTCGTGCGGATATCCCCGCACAAGGGCGCTACCGTCGCGGCCCTTTCGGCAGAGGAGGTGGGCGAGGCCTTCGAGCTGCGCGCGCTGCTGGAGCCGCGCCTGCTGGAACATTCCGCGCCGCGCCTGACGGAGGCGGATTTCGCCGCGCTGGACCGCGTCCTGGCCGAATATTCCCATGCGCTGACCGAGGGCGAGACCGGCCGTTGGGGAGAGCTGAACACGCAGCTCCACCGCCTGCTCTACAGCCGTGCCGGCAAGCCGCGCACCGAGGCGCTGGTCGCCAACCTGCTGCAGGAATGCGACCGCTACACGCGGCTGCAGCTTTCCGCCGATCCGTTGGAACTGGCCCGCGCCGATCGCGAGCACCGCGAGATGGTGCACCTCTGTCGCCAGGGCGAGGTCGCCGCGGCCGTTACCCTGCTGCGCGCCCATGTGGCGCATGTGGCCGGGGCACTGGAAGCCTTCCTGCACGAGCACACCACCCCGACCTGAGCGGCCGCCTGCCCCCGGGGGGCGGCTCATCCGCTCATGGGGCGCCGCGCCCGTACCGGCGCGAGGGGCGGAACAAAGCCGCCCTTCGGCTCAGAACGCCGCGCCCAGCCCCACCAGGACCGCGAGGGCCAGACCGCCCCAGAGAGGCAGCAGGGCATGGCGGCCCGAGGCGATGGGCAGGTCCCCGGCCAGCCTTTCCGCCTGCCGCGCCAGGGCCGGCAGCGACAGGGCGAGGGCAAGGCCGAAGGGAAGCAGCAGCAGGGGATGCTGCCGCGCCAGGGCCATGGCCACGGCGAGGAGGGCGGCGAAGCCCGGAAAGG
>NZ_BDLP01000386.1:0-3881 GCF_001950415.1 Roseomonas sp. TAS13 | reverse complement strand
CCATCGGCCAGCCCAGCGGATGCACCACCGTGACCTTCAGCCCCTGCTTCGCCAGGCAGTCGGCGGCCTCCAGCCCCAGCAACCCGCCGCCGATCACCGCGGCTTGGCGGGCGCCGCCACGGGCGAGGCGCAGCAGGGCCTGCACGTCGTCCATGGTGCGGTAGAGGAAGACGCCGGGCAGGTTGGCGCCGGGAAGTGGCAGGCGCACGGCGCGCGAGCCGGTGGCCAGGATCAGCCGGTCATAGCCGATGCGCTCGCCCTTCTCCGTCACCACCTCCCGCGTCGCGCGGTCGATGGTGGCGATGCGCGTGCCGGGGCGGAAGCGGATGCCGAGCTCGCGCAGCCGCGCCGGCGGGTGGGTGATCAGCGCCGCCGGCCCGTCCTTGCCCGACAGCACCCGGCCCAGCGCCACGCGGTCATAGGGCAGGGCGCGTTCCTCGCCGATCAGCGTCACCCCGGCGCCGGGCAGGCGCTGCGCCACCCGTTCCGCCACCCGTGCCCCCGCCGGTCCGGCCCCGATCACGACGATCCGCATCGCCCCGGCTTCCCTCAATGCGCGGCCGGGAGGGAGTGGCGCTCGTGCAGGAAGCGCAGCACCGCCTCGCGGGCATGGAGGAACTTCGGATCGGAGGCGAGCGCCAGCCGGTCGCGCGGGCGCGGCAGGCCCACCTCCAGGATCTCGCCCACCTGGGCATTCGGCCCGTTGGTCAGCATCACGATGCGGTCGGACAGCAGCACGGCCTCGTCCACGTCATGGGTGATCATCATCACCGTGGTGCCGAGCCGGGCATGGATGTCCATCACCTGGTCCTGCAGATGCGCGCGGGTCAGCGCGTCCAGCGCGCCGAAGGGCTCGTCCAGCAGCAGCACGGAGGGCTTCATCGACAGCGCCCGGGCGATGCCGATGCGCTGCTTCATGCCGCCGGAGATCTCGGCCGGGCGCCGGTCCTTCGCATGGGTCATGCGGACCAGCTCGATATTCTCCATGGTCCATTCGTGCCGCGCGGCGCGCGACATCTTCCGGCCCACGGTGCGGTCCACGGCGAGGCGGACATTCTCGTAGCAGGTGAGCCAGGGCAGCAGGCTGTGGTTCTGGAACACCACGGCGCGGTCGGGCCCGGGCTGGTTGACCTCGCGGCCCTCCAGCACCACGCCGCCCAGCGATGCGGGCAGCAGCCCCGCCACCACGTTCAGCAGCGTGGACTTGCCGCAGCCGGAATGGCCGATCACCGAGATGTACTCGCCCTTCGCGATGCGCAGGTCCACGTTGCTCAGCACCGGGATGTTGGTGCCGAAACGGATCGAGAGGCGGGTGATCTCGAGGAAGGCGGGGCCCTGCGTGGCCGGAGGCGCCGCCTGCGCCGGGGCCGCTGTCTGGCCCTGGTTCTGCCCTTGGGTCTGCCCCTGGGTCTGCCCCTGGGCCTGGATGCTGGTCATGTCGGTCGCTTCCTTCAGGCCGAGGCGGTGCCGCGGGTGACGAGGCGGCCGATCAGGGCGACGAGGCGGTCGAGCAGGAAGCCGACCACGCCGACATAGACCAGCGCCACGATGATGTCGGAGAGGTTGGAGGAGTTCCAGGCATCCCAGATGAAGAAGCCGATGCCGACGCCGCCGATCAGCATCTCCGCCGCGATGATGGCGAGCCAGGAAAGGCCGACGCCGATGCGCAGGCCGGTGAAGATGTAGGGCGCGGCGGAGGGGATCACGATGCGCAGGAACCAGTCGGGCAGGCTCATCCGCAGCACCTTGGCGACGTTGCGGTAGTCCTGCGGCACGTTGCGCACGCCGACGGCGGTGTTGATGATGATCGGCCAGACCGAGGTGATGAAGATCACGAAGATCGCCGAGGGCTGCGCCTCGCGGAAGGCGGCGAGGGAGAGCGGCAGCCAGGCCAGCGGCGGCACGGTGCGCAGCACCTGGAAGAGCGGGTCGAGGCCGCGCATGGCGAAGTCCGAGGTGCCGATCAGCATCCCCGTGGCGATGCCTACCACCACCGCGATGGAGAAGCCCATGGCGACGCGGGAGAGCGAGGCGGCGAGGTGCCAGAACAGGCCCTTGTCCAACCCGCCACGGTCGAAGAAGGGATCGACGATCAGGTCGTAGCTGTCCGTCCAGACCTTGCTGGGCGCGGGGAGCGTGGCATCCGGGCGGGAGCAGAGCACCTGCCAGACCAGGCCCAGCACCAGCAGCACGAGCAGCGGCGGCAGGACGTTCTGCGCGACATGGCGGACCTTCAGCGCCAGGGCGGAGGGCTGGCGGAACTCGGGCGGTGCGGTGGTGGAGCCACCGGCGGGCACGCCCTTGACGGGGGTGACGGCGTTCATCGGGCTCAGGCTCCAGCCAGCTTCTTGATGGAAAGGGAGTCGAGATAGGCGCGCGGATTGGCGGGATCGAAGCGCTTGCCGTCGAAGAAGGTCTCGACGCCACGGCTGTCGCCCTGCGGCACCTCGGCATCCGGCACGCCCGCGCGGGCGGCGGCGGCGCGCCAGACATCGGCGCGGTTCACCTGCGCCACCAGCGCCCGGGTGTCGGTGTTCTCCGGCAGCACGCCCCAGCGGATGTCCTCGGTGAGGAACCACAGGTCGTGGCTGGCGAAGGGGAAGGAGGCGTTGTCGCGCCAGAACTTCATCAGCAGCGGCGAGCTCTCGACCTTCCGCCCGTCGCCATAGTCGATGTTGCCGCGCGAACGCTCCAGGATGTCGGCGACCGGCACGTTGAACCAGGCGCGCTTGCCGATGATGGCGCACATCTCCGCCTTGTTGGCGTCGGCGTCGCACCAGCGCTGCGCCTCGATGACGGCGGCGGTCAGCGCCTCGGCGGCCTTCGGGTTCGCCTTCACCCAGTCCGCGCGCAGGGCAAAGGCCTTCTCCGGGTGGTCCTTCCACAGCTCGCCGGTGACGGCGGCGGTGTAGCCAAGCTTCTGGTTCACCGTCTGCGCCGGCCAGGGCTCGCCGACGCAGAAGGCATCCATGGTGCCGACCTTCATGTTCGCCACCATCTGCGGCGGCGGCACGACGATGGTCTGCGCGTCCTTCTCCGGATCGATGCCGGCGGCGGCGAGCCAGTAGCGGAGCCACAGGTCGTGCGTGCCGCCGCGGAAGGTCATGGCCACCTTGCTGTCCGGCGTCAGCACGGATTTCAGCGGGGCGGCGTCGATGGTGGCGCCCTTGTGCTTCGCGGCGACGGAGAGGCCCTGGCCGTTCACGTTCAGCCGCGCCAGGATGTTCATCGCCAGCGGCTGGCTGTTCTGCGTGATCCTGCCAGCCTGCAGCAGATAGGCCATCGGCGTCAGCAGATGCGCGCCGTCGATGCCGCCGGCCCCGCCGCCGAGCACAAGGTTGTCACGCGTGGCGCCCCAGGAGGCCTGCTTCACCACCTCGACATCCGCCATGCCGTATTTGGCGAAGAGGCCCTTCTCCTTCGCCACGATCAGCGGCGCGGAGTCCGTGAGAGCGATGTAGCCGAGCGTGGCCTTGGTCACCTCGGGCGCGGTCGAGCCCTGGGCGAAGGCACCGCGCGGCGTGGCGGCGCGGGCGGCGGCGAAAAGGGCGGCAGTGGCCGAAAGGGCGGCGCGGCGGGAGATCGTCATGCCTGGGGCTCCGGGCGAGAAAGGGCAGGTTCGGGTTCGGAGAGACGGGCGGCGGCCTCGCGCCACAGGCCGTCGTCATAGGGGGCGAGGGCCCCGGCCTCCCCGGCACCGGCGGGCAGGTGCCCCCAGCGCCGCATCTGGCGCAGCCACCAGCGCGCGCTGTCGGCGCGCGGCAGGGTGGCGGGGCGGAAGCGCAGCCGTGCTTCCTCGGGGAGCAGGCGGCCATCCGGGAGCGCGCCCTCCAGGGCCTGTCTCTTGATCACATCTACGCACAGCTCCACCGTAAGGCGAA
>NZ_BDLP01000385.1:0-3910 GCF_001950415.1 Roseomonas sp. TAS13 | reverse complement strand
GCCTGCTCGCCGAGGGTGGCGAAGGCGTCCACGACCGTGGTGGCGGGCAGGTTGAGCGAGACCGGCACGGGCTGCGGCCGCTCGACTCCCTCGACGCTCGACACCACCACCCGGTAGCCCACGACATCGGCGAGCTTGCGCACGCCATCGGCCAGCGGGCCGTTCCAGGCGAAGGCGATGGGACGCTGCAGCTCCTCCGGCACCACGCGGCCGCGACGGGCGGTGAGGTCCACCCGGCTGACGCCGCCGAGCTGCGAGAGCTGCTGCCCCACCTGCTCCATCGACTGGCGGAGCGCGATCTCCGGGTTGGGCATGCCGGGGGTTGCGATCTCGGCCGTGGGGCCGCCCGTGGCGCAGCCCGCGAGGCCGACCAACCCCATCAAGGCCAGCATCAGCCGGCTGTTCATCCTCGCCATGCGGGACCTCCGTTCCTATGCGTGAAGCATGGAGCGGAGCGATGCGAACGGGAGGCCTCCCTTTGCAGCTGCGGGCTCGTTCGCCGACCTGTCAGGCTGACGAGGACGGGGCTACGAATCCTGTGTTCGCATCGAACACGGCCCCTATGCGACGCGACTATTCGGCCGCCAGCTTCTGGGAAGGCTGGCCATGATCGGGCGCCACGTCCCGCAGGACGATGCCGAGGCCTTTGCCGTCGATCAGCTCGGCGGCGATCTCGTCCACCACGCCGGCTTCGGCGCGCGTGTCCAGCTCGCCGAGCTTGAGCCGCTCGTTCTTGCGCCGCTCGATCTCCTTCACCGCCGAGCCGCGCTTGAACACCTTCGCCAACCGCCGCAGCGCCTCCGAGAAGCCCAGGGCCGCATAGAGGCGGTTGCGCAGGCTGGTGTCGCCCGGCGTGGTGCTCAGCGCCCACAGCTCGACCGGGCCCAGCGAGTTGATGAGCATCTGCTCGTACTTGGCACCGCCGGCGGTCAGCACCGCGAGGAAGGGAGCCCCGTTCGGTCCCGGGCCGTTGAGCGCATAGCGCACGACATCCGCACTCGCGGCCGACAGGTCGAAGCGCGTGATGATCTCTTCGCGCTCCTTCTCGTCGCCGGTCCGCAGGATGAAGCGCCCGGTGCTCTGGGCGACGATGGCCTCGCCCATGTCCTCCAGCCGCTGCGACGAGAAGCCGAGCTGGATGTTGTGCTTGCGGCCCTCGCGCACGTCGAGCTCGGCCTGGGCGCGGACCAGCGGGCTGCCCCTGGTGCGGTGCCACTCGTCGTAGTCGAGGCGCTTGACCGCCTCCATCACCTCCTGGAACCGCTCGCGGTGGTAGTCGCGCACCGGCTCGGGGACGAACTGCGCGTAGTCCGGGTGCAGGAAGAAGTTCCGCGCCAGCAGATGCCGCGCCAGCATGTACATCAGCTCGGTCTGCCGGTTCGCCGCCGCCGAGCCGGCCGGAGCCACCGCGGCGAGGTCGAGCACGATGATGCGGGCCGGGCCGAAATCCAGGCGGGTTGGCCGGCTCAACGAGGGAAAGCGCCGGATCAGATCGTAGACGTAGCGCTCGAACAGGGTGCAGGCGGACTCGCTGGTCTCGGCGATATGCAGGTCCTTGAAGGCGTCGCGGATCTGGTCCGAGCGGGCGGCGGCGATCAGGTCCTGCAGCACCGGCACGGCATGGCGCTGCGCTACCTCGGCCAGCCGCATCTCGCCGGCGCCGATCAGCGCATCCACGGCGTCGCGCCACCAGGGGGTATCGCCGGGCAGGACGAGCCCGTGGCGGCGCAGCGCGGCATCCACCTCCGGCTCCACGCCGGCCCGGTAGGGCTTCGGCGAGCCGCCGGTGACGTCGGTGCAGAGCCGGTAGGCCTCGTCGATCACGGCGCCGATCAGCTGCGCCATGCCCTCGAAGGGAGTGGAGGTATCCGGGGGCGTGGTGGCCAGCGCCAGGAAGTTCTGCAGGAAGGACCGCTCCAGTGGCAGCGGGTAGTGGCAGCCGACCTGCAGGTCGAAGATATTGACCTCGTAGCCCGGCCCGAACTGCATGGTGACGAAGATCGCCTCGTGCTCGCGCGCGGGGCCGAGCGCCTCGCGCACCAGCCGCACGAAGCCCTGCGCCGAAGGGCCGATATCGGCCTTGCCGATCAGCGGCAGCCTGGCGCCCTTGACCCCGAGCACGGCGGGGCTGAGCACCAGGCCGAGGTTGATGCAGTTGGCCAGCACCGACTTGCCGGAACCGGGCGGCGCCACGAAGACGTCGCAGACGAGCGGGCGCTTGTCGCCGCCGGAGGGGTCGTAGGGCCAGATGGCGCCGTCGGGCCGGCGGAACAGCACCGAGCCCTGCTCCCAGGGCGAGGCGGTGCGGTTCCAGGGCAGCATGGCGAAGGCGTCGCCCAGCAGGGCGATCTGCGGCGTGCCGGTCGAGGTGAGCGACAGGCCGGGGACGCTGGACAGCGCCCCCTCCAGCGGATCGCCGGCGATCGGGGTGGTCTTGCAGTTGCCCCAGCCCTCGATGCGCTGCGCCAGGGTCGAGGCGCGACGGCGCAGCAGCCGCATCTCGCCGGCCGGGGCCCAGGTCGCGAAGGAGGCGCGCAGCCGCACGCCGATGTGGTTGTCCTCGTTGCGGGCCTGCCGCAGGGCGTCGAAGGCGCGCCGGATATCGGCGTTGCCGGGGAACATCGAGAAGAAGGTCGCGGCGACCTCCTTGATCTGCATGGCGTTGCGGCCGCCGCCCTCGATCACCACGGCGCTGCGCCAGGGGATGCGGTCCTGGCCCAGCCGGGCGGAAAGCTCGACGAAGGGACGCGGATCCTCGGGCCCCACCGCCATGTCCACCGGGGCATAGTCGTGATCGCCGATGCGGACGCGCTGGCCCCCCAGCGTCTCGGCATCGGCATGGAACATCTGCTCGGCCACGGCCGGCCACAGCATGCCGGCGGTGGGGCTCTCGCCGCCATCGGGATCCTCGGTCGCCCGCGGCATCACCCGGTCGCCCGGCAACGTCGCCTTCCAGTCGGAGCCGGCGGTTTCGCGGTAGACGGATTCGCGGATCACCCTGAGCGCCTCGTGGGCATCCAGTTCGCGGGTGGCGACGTCGTTGTTGCCGAGCGACGCGACGACCCGCGAGACGAAGGCCGTGTGCCGCGCCGCCATCACCTCGGAGCGCAGGTAGTAGCGCTGGCTGTTGCCGGCGCGCGGCCCCTCGCGCGAGAGGACCTTCTGCTCCTCGGCCATCTGCCGGCGCTCCTCCTTGGTCAGGACAGCGCGGCGGGTCCAGAGCACGTAGTAGGCGGCCTCCCAGCGCATGATCCGGGGCCACAGCGCCGCGCGTTCCTCGAGCACGTCCGAGACGTTGAGACCGAGTTCCCGTGCGATGGTGCGGCAGGAGGCGAGGTTCAGCCGCTCGATCTCGACCCCGGCCATGTCCGGGTCGGAGACGTACCAGCCGACAATGGCGTGGCCACGGTCCTCCAGCGCGCCCGCCAGGTCGATGCGCTGTGCCGTGGCGATGCGCTCGACGTCGTCGCGCTTGGCCATCCGCCGCATGCCCTCGATACGGACCACGCTGAGGTAGTCGCATTGGCGCGTCACCAGGGCGTCGCCATGGGCGGTCTCGATCTCGCAGAAGGCCGGCAGCGGCTGGCGGAGAACCAGCGACAGGCCGGCGAGGCCACGGGTGATGGCGGTGGCGATCATGCGGCCTCCGGGCGGTGGTGGATCATCCTGGGCGCGCCCCAGGCGCGCAGCAGGTCCGGATAGATGTCCTCCTTGCCGCGCGGCATCCGGCCGAGCGGCAGCAGGCGGACGCCGCCAAGGAGGTAGGCCCGGTCCTGGTAGGCGCGCGGCGCGAGGCCGAGCAGCGCGGCGCCGAGCACCGCCGGATCGTGGGTCAGGAGCTTGCTGGCGCAGATCGCCTGGCGGGCCTGTCTCTTGATCACATCTACGCACAGCTCCACCGTAAGGCGAA
>NZ_BDLP01000384.1:0-3937 GCF_001950415.1 Roseomonas sp. TAS13 | reverse complement strand
GCCAAGCCGGCCGCCGCCGAGACCAACACGCGCTCCGAGGCCGCGAAGAAGGCCGCCGCGACGCGTGCGCGCCGCAAGGCAGAGGCCGCCGCGGTGGTGACGACGCCGGAGCCGGTGATGGACCTGCCGCCTGTCGTCGCCAATGACGGCGAGCCGCAGGAGGATTAAGGCAAAGCGCCTGACGGGCGGGAGCGGCCTTTCCGGGCGGCCCCGCTCCCGAGGCCGATGAAGCCAGGGGCGCCGCGGCGATGCGGCGCCCCTTCTTCGTCAGGACATGCTGTCGAAGGCGCGCAGGAACATGTCGCGCCCGCCGGAACTGCCGGATTTCAGCGCAAGGTGCAGGCCGGCGGGCTCGGCATAGGTCCAGGGGACGTCAGGCGCGATCTCGCCGCCGATGCGCAGGCTCCGCACACCCAGGCGCCGCACCACGGCGCCCGAGCTTTCCCCGCCCGCCACGACGATCCGGCCGGCGCCGCGTTCCACCAGCCCCGCCGCGATCGCGGCCAATGCCTCCTCCACCATCGCGCCCGCCGCCTCGCGCCCCAGGCGCCGCTGCAGCAACGCCACGCGGCCGGGCATGGCGGAGGCGGCGATCACCACAGGACGGTCCTCCCGCAGCTTGCCATCCACCCAGGCGAGCGCGCCTGCCACCATCGCCGGGCCGTCCTGCGCCAGCGGGTCGAGTTCCAGCACCGGCACGTGGTCGCGCGCGAAGCCGATCTGCCCCAGCGTCGCGCGGGAGCAGGAACCCGCCAGCACCGCGCAATGCCCCCGCATGGGCGGCAAGGCATCGGCATCGCCGCGCGGCGGCAGCAGCCCGGCGCGGCGGAAATTCTCCGGCAGGCCCATGGCGACGCCGGAGCCGCCAACGAGCAGCGGATGCGCCGCCGCGGCCTCGCCGATCGCCACCAGATGCGCGTCGGTCAGCGCGTCGAGGATGGCGTAGCGCCGGCCGGATTCCGCGAGGCGTGTCATGGCCTGGCGGATCGCCCCCGCACCCTGTTCCACCGTGCTGAAGCCCACCAGCCCGACACCGCCATCCGTCTGGCGCGACAGCACGCGCACCAAGTCGGGATCGCGCATCGGGGTGAGGGGATGGTCCTGCATCCCGCTCTCGCTGAGCAGCCGGCTGCCGACGAAGAGATGTCCCTGGTACACGGTGCGGCCATTCGCCGGAAAGGCTGGGCAGGCAAGGGCGAAGCCCCCCTGGAGGCGCCGCAGCAGCGCATCCGCCACCGGGCCGATATTGCCCGCATCGGTGCTGTCGAAGGTGGAGCAGACCTTGAACAGGATCTGGCGCGCGCCCGCCGCCAGCAGGGCCTCCAGCGCCGCCAGGGACTGCGCCACCGCCTCCGGAGCGGGGATGGCGCGGGATTTCAGTGCCACCACCACGGCATCGGCGTCATGGCCGGCCCCGGCGAGCGGCGCCTCCGGCACACCGATCACCTGGACGGTGCGCATGCCATGGCGCACCAGCATGGAGGCGAGGCCGGTCGCTCCGGTGAAGTCATCCGCAATGCAGCCCAGAAGAACAGGCTTCGGAAGGGGCATGGTGCAGTCTCCTCGGTGCGAGGGGGCGTTGGATCAGCCTGCGGCGGGAACCGCCAGCAGGTCGCGATGCCCGATCACCGCCCGCAGGCGATGCTGCCGCCACTGGCAGCTGCGGGCCTCGGTCCAGGCCTCCATGCGGCGCGGCTGCCGCAGATGGGCGCTCGCCGCATCGGCATGGCCGAGCATCAGCTCCAGCAGCAGCTCGCGATGGCGCCGGGGGCCGAGTTCCCAGGGCGATCCCGCCTGCTCCACGGCAAAGCCGCGCGCGGCGAAGGCGCGTGCCGCCGCCGCCGTGGCCCGGGCGCCCAGCGCCGGCCCGTCGAAGCCCTTGTCGCGCCGCTGGTCGCGCCGGAAGCCCTGCGCCACCACGCCATCATAGGGATTCGGCGGCAGGAAGCGGTCACGCCCGTCCACGGTCATGGCGGCGTAGAAGGGGCATTCGACCACATCAGCCAGATCCTCCAGCCAGTCCTCGGAAACGAGGTCCAGCAGCGCGGAGCAGACCACCGCATCGGCACCGCGCTTCGGCAGCCAGTCCGGCGCATCGGCGAGATCGGCGATCAGTCCCTCCACCCGCCAGGCGCCGCCGGGCGCGTGCACCAGCAGGGTCCGCTTGTTCGGGGCACTCACTGTCAGGCCGATGCCCTCCGCGCGGCGGGCGATGGTGTCGAAGGCCTCCTCCACCAGCGCGGCATCGCCATCCACCAGCGTCCAGGCCTGCGCGCCGCCGACCCGCGGGGCCAGCCAGCGGAACAGGCTGCCGGTGCCGGCGCCGAGATCGACCAGATGCGGCCGCTTCGGCAGCAGGGAGACGAGGCATTCCGCCAGCGCGGGGTCGCGCGCCCAGGCGTCGGCAGGCTCGCGCAGCGCCAGCCAGGTGGCGTCGAAGCTCTCGCTCACGCCGCGCCCTCCACCAGCCCGGCGAAGGCATCGGCGCGGTCTTCCCAGCGCGGCAGCCGCTGCCCGGCGGCCCAGGAGGCGTCGGCCATCTTCCGCCGCAGCGAACGGTCGAAGATCACGCGCCGCATCGCCTTGGAGAGGCTGGCGAAATCGCCCGGCGGCGAAGCGACGCCGGCGCCGGGCGGCATCAGCTCCGCCAGCGCACCGCCCTTGGTGATCGCCAGCGGCAGCCCGCGTGCCATCGCCTCGGCCACCGCCATGCCATAGCCCTCCCAGTGCGAGGCAAGCGCGAAGACGTCGCTGCGGGCATAGAGCGCCTCCAGCGCCGCGCCGGTTACCGGCCCGGCGAAGGTGACGCGTTCCTCCAGCTCCAGCTCCTTCGCCAGCGCGCGCAGCGCGGCGGCGCAGGCGGGGTCGGCATCCGGCCCGGCGATGGTCAGGTGCCAGTCGAGGTCCATGAGCCGCGCCACGGCGCGCAGCAGCACGTCATGCCCCTTGCGTGGCACGAGCACGCCGACGGCGAGGAGCTGGCAGGTCTCGCCGCCCGATCCGGCGGCACGCGGCGCCGGATCGGTGCCCGGCTCCACCACCGCGACGCGCCCGGGTTCCACGCCGAATTTGCGCGGCAGGCTTTCGGCGGTCAGCGGCGAGGTGGCGACGAGGCGCGAGAGGCGCGGATAGAGGATCTCCTCGCGGCGCCGAAGCTCCGCGCGGGTGGCGTCGTCATGGCCCGTCTCGATGCAGGTGGGATGGTGGATCAGCCCGATGGCGCCGCGCGCCGCCAGATCCTCCGCCAGCGGCGCGAAGGCGGGAAGGCCGAGGCTGTCCAGCACGATCCGCTCTTCCGCCGCGCAGGCGGCGAGTGCCTCGCGCGCGGAGGCTTCCGCCGCCGTGTCGGGCATCGGGTGCCGGCCGGCGAGCTCCACCACGCGCACCGCATGGCCACGCTCGCGCAGCCCGGCGGTGATGCGGCGGTCATAGCCGTAGCCGCCGCTCACCGCGTCGAAAGGGGCGGGGACGAGGAAGGCGATGTTCATGCCACCGCGCCTTCATAGGCGGCCCAGGCCAGCGGGCTCTCGCGCAGCAGGATCTTCAGCGACTGTACGGCGCGTCCGCCATCGCCGAGCTTCCCGTCCCGCAGGGCGGCCGAGAGCAGCCCGTGGATATGCGCGCAAAGGAATTCCGTGGTGGTGTTCTGCCCGGCCAGCTCCGGCACCTCGTCGAGGTTGCGGTAATCCAGCCCGTCCAGGATGCGGCGCAGCTCGACCCGCGCGGCGGCGATGTCCACCAGCAGGTTCGCGCCATCCAGCCGCGCGGCGCGGAACTCCGCCTCCACGACGAAGGTGGCGCCATGGACGCGCTGGGCGGGGCCGAATTCCTCGCCGCGAAAGGAATGGGCGATCATGATATGGTCGGCGACGGTCAGGCTGTACACGCGGAAGGAGCCTCCAGGCAAAGGGGCGGCGGTGTGGCCGGGGTTGCGGGC
>NZ_BDLP01000383.1:0-3937 GCF_001950415.1 Roseomonas sp. TAS13 | reverse complement strand
CCCGCCGCCTGCTTCTCCGCCGGTCCCGCCAATGGAACGGGGGGCCGCGAAGCCGCCGCGGCCCCTGCGCGCCGAGCCGACCAGCTTGCGCGCCGCCGCGGCGAATCCGGCGCGTTGCCGTTCGATCATCCTGCGCGGGCAATTGGGGGAGGGGCTGAGTTTTGCCGATCGGAGCTTCCTGCGTGGCCACTGCCCGGGCTGAGCGGCGCCGCGCCCTGTCCCGCGTGCTGGCGCTGGTGCTGGTGATGGCGCTGCCCTGGCTGGCGGGCTGCGCCAGCGCCCCACCCGCCGCACCGTCCACCGGGCCGGCACGGATCGCCCTGCCCTTCAGCCGGGCGGTCCCGGCCCTTACCGTCTCCCTGCTGGCCAATGCCCAGCTCGGGGCGCCGGATGCGGGCGGGCGCTATCCGATGATGGTGGACCCCTGGATCGACCAGGGCAGCGGTATGCCGGTGGAGGCCACGCGCCCGATCGAGGCGCAGATCGCCGCGCAGCTCCGGCGCTCCTATCCGCAGGTCGAGCTTCTGTCCTTCGGCGCGGCTGGCCTCGCGCGGCAGCCCCTGGTGCTGCTCGGCGCCCTGGCGCCCGTTCCGGAGGCGGAGGGCGGCCGGGCCGGCGGCTATCGCATCCGGGCGGTGATCGGCGACCTGCGCAGCGGCCGCATCGTGTCCCAGGCCGAGGTCTGGACCTGGCCGGACGGGGTGAACCTCCGCCCCACGCCCTTCTTCCGCAACAGTCCCGCCTGCGTGCCGGAACAGGGGGCGGAGGGCTATGCCCGCACCGTGGGCAGCCGGATCGGCGACCCCATCGACCCGGAATACCTGCGGCAGCTCCGGGTGGCCGCGCTGGTGAACGACGGCATCCGCGCCTACGAGGCCGGGCGCTACCGGCAGGCGCTGGCAGCCTATGAGGAAGCGAGCCGCCTGCCGGGGGGCGAGCAGATCCGCGTCTATAACGGGCTCTATTTGGCCAACCGGGCGCTGCGGCAGCCGCTGGGGGCGGAGGCCGCCTTCCGGGGGCTGGTCAAGCTGGGCCTGGCCAGCGGACGGCTTTCGGTGCGCTTCGTTTTCCGGCCGGGCTCGGCGGAATTCTGGCGCGACCCGGCGGTGAGCGGCGCCTATGAGATGTGGCTGCGCGAGATCGCCCGGCAGGCGGCGGCCGGGCCGGACTGCCTGGAGGTGATCGGCCATGCCAGCCCCAGCGGCCCGGCCGAGGCCAATCTGCGCCTGTCGCAGCAACGGGCGGAGCGGGTGCGGGACCGGCTGGTCGCCATGCAGCCGGGCCTGGGCGGCCGCCTGGCCAGCCGGGGCGCCGGGGCCAGCGAGCCGATCATCGGCAGCGGCGCGGACGATGCCAGCGACCTGCTGGACCGGAGGGTGGAGTTCCGCCCGGTGGCCTGCACCGCGCCGCCATCCTGACCGGGCGCCTCGCCTTCGGCCGTTGCTGTCGCGGCGGCCCAGGGAGACGCGCCGTTCCGGCGGTGCCGCCAAGGGCCGTGCGGGGGAGAGGCGGCCAGGGTCTTGTGATCCGCCGGGGCCGCCGCCGGAAGACGGTCGCCATTGCGGTGCGGCGAGGGGGCGGCTATCTGGACGGTTCCCTGGGCGGCACCGGACGACCTTGCCCCCACAGGCCCGCCCCCTGGGAGCCCCCTGGGACGGGCTTCCACAACGCTCTCGCGGATGGCGGCTTGTTTGCAGGATCGGCGGTCGGCTTGAATCTTCTTCTCGATGCGGTGGCGCGGCTCGGCGCGATGGTGCTGGGGCTGTGCCGGACGGTGGGGTCGGTCGCGCTCTTCGCGCTGGAGGGCGTGTCGCACCTCTTCCGGCCTCCCTACCACCTGCGGCAATTCGGCCGCGCCTTCGTGGAGGTGGCCTATTTCTCCCTGCCGGTGGTGGCGCTGACGGCGATCTTCACCGGCATGGTGCTGGCCTTGCAGTCCTATACCGGCTTCTCCCGCTTCAACGCGCAGAGCGCCATGGCCACGGTGGTGGTGATCTCGCTGACGCGCGAGCTGGGGCCGGTGCTGGCCGGGCTGATGGTGGCGGGCCGGATCGGTGCCTCCTTCGCCGCCGAGATCGGCACGATGCGCGTGACGGACCAGGTGGACGCGCTGACCACCCTGTCCACCGACCCGATGAAGTACCTCGTGGCGCCGCGCCTGCTGGCCGCGACGCTGGCCATGCCGCTGCTGGTGGCGGTGGCCGACACGCTGGGCGTGATGGGCGGCTGGATCGTGGCCACCTACAATCTCGGCTTCGTGTCCCAGTCCTATATCCGCGACACGCTGAACGCGTTGCAGGCCTTCGACGTGGTCTCCGGCCTGATCAAGGCGGCGGCCTTCGGCTTCGTGGTGGCGCTGATGGGCACCTGGTGCGGCTATTCCTCGCGCGGCGGCGCGGAGGGGGTGGGCGGGGCCACGACCTCGGCGGTGGTGTCATCCTCGATCCTGATCCTGTTCCTGGACTACATCCTGACCCAGGCCTTCTTCACCCGATGAGCGGCGCCACCCCCAAGCTGCGCCTGCGCGGGCTGCACAAGGCCTTCGGCGCCAAGAAGGTGCTGGACGGCGTGGACCTGGACGTGATGCCGGGCGAGTCCATGGTGATCCTGGGCGGCTCGGGCTCCGGCAAGTCGGTCACGATCAAGTGCATCCTGGGCCTGATCCAGCCGGATTCCGGCCGCATCGAGCTGAACGGGCGGGACCTGCTGGCCATGGACCGCTCGGAGCGGCGCGCGGTGCTGGACGGCATGGGCATGCTGTTCCAGAACGGCGCGCTCTTCGACAGCATTCCGGTCTGGGAGAATGTCTGCTTCAAGCTGTTGCAGCAGAAGCGCATCACCCGGGCCAGGGCGCGCGACAAGGCGGCCGAGGTGCTGGCCCAGGTCGGGCTGGCCGGCAGCGTGGGGGACCTGTCCCCCTCCGAACTGTCCGGCGGCATGCAGAAGCGCGTGGCATTGGCCCGGACCATCGCCTCGCAGCCCGCCATCCTGTTCTTCGACGAGCCGACCACCGGACTCGACCCGATCATGGGCGCGGTGATCGACGGGCTGATCGTGGATTGCGTCAAGCGCCTCGGCGCCACCGCCATCACCATCACCCATGACATGCACAGCGCCCGCCGGATCGGCGACCAGGCCTCGATGATCTATCAGGGGCGGATGGTTTGGACCGGCCCGGCGGCGACGCTGGGCGAGACCGGCAACGCGATGGTGGACCAGTTCGCCCGGGGCGATCGCGAGGGTCCGATCAAGATGGAGCTGCGCCGGTAACGGGGGGACAGGCGGCGCCCTCGCCGCCTCCCGTGACGGCGCGGCCGGGGAGAAGTCCTGCATGCCCGAGGCCCCTTTCGCCGCGGCCCGGGCGCGTGATGCGCGCCCCCGGCTGGCCACCACCCTGGTCTTCTTCGCCAACGGCTTCGGCTATGGCGCCTGGGCCGGCAACATCCCCTCGATCAAGCTGGGCCTTGGCCTGTCCGACGCGGCGCTGGGCCTCGCGCTGCTGGGCATGGCCATCGGCGCCATCCTGGCCATGCCGCTGACCGGGCAGGTCTCGGCGCGCTGGGGCAGCGACCGGCTGACCGTGGCCTCCGGCCTCCTGTTCGCCCTGGTGCTGGCGCTGGTGCCGCAGGCGGGCGGGTTGGCCACGCTGGTGCTCGGGCTGATGCTGCTGGGGGCGGGCAACGGGGTGATGGACGTTTCCATGAACACCCATGCGACGGTGGTGGAGAGCGGCTGGGGCGCCGCCATCATGTCCTCCTTCCACGCGGCCTTCAGCCTGGGCGGGCTGGCCGGGGCGGGGCTGGCGGGGCTGCTGCTCGCCGCTGGCCATGCGGCGCCGCTGAACCTCGCCGTGTCCGGGGTGCTGGTGGCGGCCTGCGTGCTGCTGGCCATGCCCTGGCTGCGGGTGCGGCTGTCTCTTGATCACATCTACGCACAG
>NZ_BDLP01000382.1:0-3973 GCF_001950415.1 Roseomonas sp. TAS13 | reverse complement strand
GGGCATTGCTCGACATGCCGCTGGCCGCCCGCCACCGCCGCGAGCCGCCGCTTGCTGTCCGGATCGGTGACGGCGACCACCGACCAGGCCTGCATGTTCGAGGAGGTGGCCGCCGACTGCGCCGCCGCGACCAGCGCCTCCAGCGTGCCCTCCGGCAGCGGGTCGGGCCGGTAGGCCCGCACCGAGCGGTGGGAAAGCAGCAGCTCCAGCGCCGGATTCCAGGGGATGGTGGTGGCGGGGGCGGCCTCGCCATAGCGGGCACGCAGGGCGGCGGCGGATTCGGTCATGGGCATCCGGTCCAGATGGGATCGTGTCGTCCGGCAGGTTCGGGCGGCTTCTGCCGCGGGGCAACATGGCCGCGGCAGGCAACACCCGTCCCGGCCACGCGTTGACGCAGCGCACAGGACGCAAAGGAGACCGCCATGCCCGCACGCCAGGTGAAGGGCCGCAAGGTACGCTACGCCGTGGTGGGTGGCGGCTGGATCTCCCAGGCCGCCTTCATGCCCGGTGTCGGCCAGACAGGAAATTCCGAGATGACGGCGCTGGTGACGGGCGATCCCGTGAAGGCGGAGAAGCTGGCGGCGCTGTACGGGCTGAAGAGCTACCACTACGACGACTACGACAGGCTGCTGGCCTCGGATGAGATCGACGCGATCTACCTCGCCCTGCCCAACGACCAGCACGAGAAATTCGCCGTGCCCGCGCTGGAGGCCGGCATCCACGTTCTGCTGGAAAAGCCGATGGCGGTGAGCACCTCGCAATGCGAGGCGATCAACACCGCCGCGAAGGCCTCGGGCGCGAAGCTGCTGATTGCCTACCGTCTGCATTTCGAGCCCGGGACGCTGGAGGCGATCCGCCGTGTCCGTTCCGGCGAGTTCGGCGAGATCCGCTCCTTTGTCTCGAACTTCAGCCAGACCGTCAGCCCTTCCAACCACCGCGCGAAACATGGCTATTGGGCCGGGCCGGTGACGGATATGGGACCCTATCCGCTGAACGCCGTGCGCAACCTCTTCGGCGCGGAACCCGTCGAGGTCTCGGCCATGGGCATCCGCACGCCGGGCTCGGGCATGGACCTTGACGACACGGTGTCGGTGACGCTGCGTTTTCCGGGTGAGCGGCTGGCGCAGTTCACCGTCAGCTACACCGGCGCCAGCACCGGAACCTACCGCGTCACCGGCACGAAGGGCGACCTCTATGTCGAGAACGCCTATGGCTTCGGTCCCGGCGTCTCGCCGAAACACGTCGCCACCGTGGAAGGAGAGACCGCCACGCGCGAGTTCCCGGTGGTGGACCAGTTTGCCGGGGAGACGGATTACTTCTCCGACTGCATCCTGAACGGCCGCGATCCGGAGCCCGGCGGCGAGGAGGGGCTGCTCGACGTGCGCGTGCTGGAGGCGATCGAGCGGGCGCTGGAAACTGGCCAGCCGCAGACCCTGCCTCCGGCCCAGCGCAGCCGCCCGATCGATCCCGGCCAGGGCCGCGAATTCCCGCTGGCCGAGGCGCCGGAACTGATCGACGCCAAGGAGCCGGGGGAGGGCTGAAAGCCTCCGGTCCGGGCCGGGCTTGCCCCGGCGGGCCGGACGCGTGATGGGAGGGGCATGTCCGGCCTGTTCCCTCCCATCGAACCTTACGCCTCCGGCCATCTCGACGTGGGGGAGGGGCACCGTCTCTACTGGGAGTGTTGCGGCAATCCGGCAGGGATGCCGGCGCTGGTGCTGCATGGCGGGCCGGGTTCCGGTTGCCCGCCCAGCGCCCGCCGCGCCTTCGATCCGGCACGGCACAGGATCGTCCTGTTCGACCAGCGGAACTGCGGCCGCAGCACGCCCCATGCTGGCGGCGAGGGGATCGGCCTCGCCAACAACACCACCGCGCATCTCCTGGCCGACATCGAGCGCCTGCGGGAGCATCTGGGGATCGGAGGCTGGCTGTTGCGCGGCAGTTCCTGGGGTTCCACCCTGGCGCTCGCCTATGCTCAGCAACATCCGAAGCGCGTGACGGGGATCGTGCTTTCCGCCGTCGCCACCACCACGCGGCGGGAGATCGGCTGGATCACCCGGGGTGTCGGTGCCTTCTTTCCATGGGAATGGGCGCGTTTCGCGGCCGGCGTGCCGGAGGCGGAGCGCGGCGGCTGTCTGGCGGACGCCTATCACCGGCTCCTGATGCATCCCGACCCGGCGATCCAGGACAAGGCGGCGCGGGACTGGTGCGACTGGGAGATGGCCATCGTCGTCGTCCAGCCGGGGCACAGGCCGCACCCCCGCTACCAGGACCCTGCCTTCCGTCTCGGCTTCGCGCGGCTGGTCACGCTCTACTGGCGCCACGCCGCCTGGCTGGAGGAAGGCATCCTGCTGCGCCGGATGGACCGGCTGGCCGGCATCCCAGGCGTGCTGATCCATGGGCGGCTCGATCTCGGCAGCCCGCTCGCCACGGCCTGGGAACTGCATCGCGCCTGGCCCGGCAGCGAACTGGTGGTGCTGGAGGAGGCCGGGCATGACGGCCGCGACACCGGCATGGCCGAGGCGGCGGTGGCGGCGATCCGGCGCGTGGCGGACCGCGCCCCGGCGGGCTGAGCCGGAATCACCCCCGCCAGATCACCTCCGGCCCGATCGCGGTGAGGTTGCGGCAGCCGGTCAGCGCCATCGCAGCCTCCAGCTCCGTGCGCAGGATCTTCAGCAGGTGCGCCACGCCCACAGGCCCGCCGACCGCCAGGGCGTGCAGCACCGGCCGCCCCACCAGCACCGCCTTAGCGCCCAGGGCCAGCGCCTTCACGATATCCGTGCCGCGCCGGATGCCGCCATCGAGCAGGATGGGCAGTTGCCCGCCCAGCCGCTCCGCCATCGGGGGCAGCAGGTCGATGGTGGCCGGCAGGGTGTCCAGCGCCCGGCCGCCATGGTTGCTCAGGACGATCCCGGCCATGCCTTCCCCGGCGGCGCGCAGCGCGTCCTCCGGATCGGTCACGCCCTTCAGCAGGATCGGCAGGCGCGTGCCGGCACGCAGCCATTCCAGGTCCCGCCAGGTCGGCGCGGCGTCGAGCATCCCCCGGAAGACCGCGCTCTCCGCCATGCCGGCCCGGTTCGGCGGGGCGGGCGGCAGGCCGCGCAGATGCACCGCCTCGATCCCTGGCGGCAGGGCGAAGCCGGCCCGGGCCTCGCGGTTGCGGATGCTGACCGGCGCATCCACGGTCAGCACCAGCGCGGTGCAGCCGGCGGCCTCAGCCCGCTGGATCAGGGCGCGGGTGAAGCCGCGGTCGTGCTGCGGATAGAGCTGGAACCAGAGCGGCGCGCGCCCGCCGCCTGCCGCGTGTTGCGCGGCGACCTCCTCGACCGGCACGCTGGACTGCGTGCTGACCACCAGGCCCGCCCCGACCGCCGCCGCGCCCAGCGCGGTCGCGGCCTCGCCGCCCGGATGCGCCAGCCGGTGAAAGGCCATCGGGGCCACCAGCACCGGATGCTCCAGCGCAGCGCCGAGGAGATCCAGCCGCGTGTTGGCGCCGTCCATCCCGGCCAGCACGCGTCCGCGCAGCCGGAGCCGGTCGAAGGCTTCGCGGTTCCAGCGGAGCGTCAGCTCGTCCGCGCTGCCGCCCGAGAGATAGGCCCAGGCGGCCGCGTCCATGTGCTGCCGCGCCTCGGCCTCGTAGTCGGCGGCGCAGACGATGCCGGGTGGAATGGGAGGGACGGCGAAGCTCAACGCGGACCCTTTCGCGGATTGGCCGTGGCGCGGCCATCCTAGCCGCCCGGCCGGATGGCGACAGCCTTACCGGGGTCGCGCGAACACGAAAAAGCCCGGCCTCGCAAGGGAGGCCGGGCTCGGTCATGTTAGCCGGGCGTGGGGCCGGATACCCGGACCCGTCCCCGCTCAGCGCGTGCCGGAACGGTCCGTGTCGCGGAAGTCGCTGTCCCGCCAGGAACGGTTCTTGGCCTCGCCCTCGTGGCGCGCGTGATCGGCGCGACGGTCGCGGCCCTCGCCCTGCGGG
>NZ_BDLP01000381.1:0-3980 GCF_001950415.1 Roseomonas sp. TAS13 | reverse complement strand
TCACCTCGGACGCTCGCGAGATCCGCCTCCTGGCATCACCGTCCTCTGGCGCGGACTGTCCCGTCTCGCCGACATCGGACTCGGCGTAGAGATCGCTGAGCAGTCAAAATGTGGGTAATCGAAAGCTCCACCGTCCGGGTACCGGCCCATCAGGAGGCCCGCCGGTGAGCCCCGTCATCCTGCCCGAGATCAAGGGCCATCTCGCCGTCCGTGTGCTGGAGGACGTGATGGCGGACGGCTACGGCCTGATCCGCACCGACTGCAGCCCGGCCGTCGAGGTCGCCATCGTCCGCGACGGCCCCGACCGTGGCATCGGGGAGACCGAGGCCTACATCGCACTGCTCGCCCGCTCACCTGGCATGAAGCGCTTGCTGGATAAAGCCGTGGCGTTCGAGACCGCGGCCTTCGACGAGGACGAGCCGGTTTGTGGTGCGAGCCTCGTCGAATGGTTCGCGTCCTGGCGGCTGGAGGTTCTTGCCCTGCTGACACGGCCGTTGCCGCCGGTTCTCCCGGTGCCCGACCCGGACGCCTGACGGACGCCCCGCGCCCTCCCGACTGCCCTCCTCACCTCGATCCGAAAGGAACTGCCATGTCCACTCCGGCATGGCTGCCCCGGCTGCTCGTCCTGCGTCCCTACCTGGCGCAGGCCACCCGCGACGCTGCCTACGCGCACGTCGACGTCCTGGTGATGTACACGCGCGACGGCACGATGCCGTGGCGCTACGGCGAGCTGCGGCCGCTAATGTGGCACGAGGACGCCGCCCGCCCGATCCTGCACGAGAACTTCCGCTTCACCTGCCAGGTCGACGACCGGCAGACCGCGCCCTACGCCCTGCGCTACGGCTACATGCCCGAGAACGGCGAGGTGTTCACCACGAGCGACCTCGCCCGCTTCGGCAAGCCGCTCGCCGCCCTGCAGCGCGCCATGGCGCGGCTGGTCGAGCAGGAGGGGCGCACCGAGGATCTCGGCCAGATCCTCGCCCGGCTCGCCCGCGTGCTGCGGGTCGACGGCACCGTACTGCTGGCCGTGCGGGAGCACGGCAGCTTCTTTGAGGAAAGCCACCGCATCCGCCTCACGGCCGAGGCGTCGAACTACAGCGAGATGATCCGTGATCTCGGGGCGGTCGCGCGGGAACTCCATCTTCGCTGCGCCGAGCGGCTCGGCCGCCGGGCGGCCTGAGCCGTGGTCCTCGCCTGTGAGTCCCCCGAGAGGGCACCCATGATCTGCTCCTGGTGCGGCGGGGCCGCCGTGCTGGAGCTGGCGGAGGCGTGGTCGGACCACGCCTTCCTGTTGGAGACCTGTTGCCCAGCCGCGCACGAGGAGGTGTGCGCTGGCATGGCCGAGGACCCGGCCTGGGCGCGCGACCTGCTGCGCCACCTCGGCGCCGAGGTCCTGCTTGGCCACGGCCTGCGCCGGGTGGCCGACACCGGCTGCGGCCAGCTGCTGCTGGACTGGAACCTGCAGATCCGGCCGGTGGGCTTCGCCCGCGTGGCCGACTTCGTGCGGTGCCATCACGCCCACAACGCCGCTCCGACCGCCTGGCGCTACGGGGCTGCCATCACCAACGGAGCCAGCCTGCTGGGTGTGGTGATGGTCGGCAACCCGGTCGCCCGCGGCCTGATGGGCCGCGGCACGGCCGAGGTGAACCGGCTGTGCATCGGCGGCGGCACGCCGCAGCGTCATCTCGCCGTCGAGGGTCTGGGCGGCATCACCCGCGCCGTGGCCGAGTTCGGCCGCGACGTACTGGCCGCCAATCCCGGCGCCAGCTTCGACATCTTCATCAACATGGCCAAGGGTCAGCGCAAGCCGCGCGGCTTCGACGATGCCGAGAAGGCCGGGACCTTCGCCCACCACGCCTTCCTACGGGAGGACGCCGGCGAGGACGCCACTTCCCGCAAGCTGGTCAGTCCGCCGGTTGCGGCTGCCGCCGCGCCCGCAGCGCCTGCGGCCCGAGAAGGGGGAAGGGGAGGGAAGAGGGCGAAGAGGGGAGGGGTGCCGCACCCCGTCCCCCGCCGCAAGGGCGAGGGCCTGACGGCCCGCCGCTGCGCGGCGCCCTTGCCCCGGCGGCGCGGGGCGACGGCTGCCGGGGAGGTGTTCGGAAAGGAACATCGCCATGGAAATCCGTCGCCTCACCGCCCGTCCTGGGCCGGACCTGTTCACCCGCATCCCCGCGGCCGATGCGGGCGAGCCGATCGCCTGCATCCGCTGCAACGCGACCTTCGACACCGACCCGACGATCGCCGTCGGCTGTCCCACCTGCGGTGCACCGGAGGGGGAGCGCTGCCGCCTGCCGGCGCAGGGCGGCTTCCACCGCTCGCACTACACCCGCGCTCACATCGCGCTGCGGACTGGCCGCATGGGGTCCTGCGAGGCGCTGACCTGGGACCGGCTGCACGTGCTGCCCGTGCGGCTCCCTCCGGCACCCCGCCCCACCGTCACCCCCGTTCACGCGAGCCGGTGAGGAACCGTTCGATGAGCGCCGTCCGCCGCTTTCTCGACCTGTCCAACGCCCATCTCTCGAACGAGGACAGGGCCCTGCTCGACGCCTGTGCCGGTCACGACACCGGCGAGCTGCTCTGCGCCAGCACGCCCTACGGCTGGTTCGTGTACGCCTGCGAGGAGAGGCCGCTGATCTCGGACACGCTGTGGGCCCTGTTCCAGGAGGCGCGGCGGCACGGCTGCGGGTACCTCCTGTTCGACCGCGACGCCGCGAGCCTCGACGGCTTCCCGGTGTTCGACCGGGAGGCAGAGGAGGCTGCGACAGAGAAGGCCAAGGAGGAGGAATTGACGGAGGCAGGATGAGGGGAGAGAGGAAAGGCCGTCCCGCGCCGGGGATGGCCGCCGCAAGAGTTCGTCGCTGCGCTCCCTCGCTGCGCTCGCCCTTGCCCCGGCCACCCTGGACGCGGGGGCGGTGAGGTGTTCCAGGAGAATGAAAGGGAACACCGATGGCTTCTCCGCGCCGCCAGCCCTCCGAGCGCCCCGCTCCCCGTGACCACTACGCCGAGATCACCGATCGGGTGATCGCCGCCCTGGAGGCGGGGACGCTGCCCTGGCGGCGCCCCTGGGACCAGGACAAGGCGGGCGCCGGCCCGCTGTCGCCGCGCAACGCCATCACCGGCCGGCGCTATCGCGGCGCCAATGTCCTGATACTGGGCATGGGCGGCTTCGGCTTCGGCGGCGCTGACCCGCGCTGGCTCACCTACCGCCAGGCCGAGGGCAAGGGCTGGCAGGTCCGCCGCGGCGAGCGCGGCACCACCGTGTTCTTCTTCCGCAAGCTGACGCTGCGCGACGGCGAGGCCGCCGGCAACCTCGACAGCGAGGGCGAGGGAGGCACCCGCACGGTGCCGCTGCTCAAGGCTTTCACCGTCTTCCATGCGAGTCAGATGGACGGCATCCCGGCCTTCTCCGCGCCCACGCTGGAGGAAGCGCCCTGGCGCACGCCCGAGGCGGTCGACACCATCATCGGCAACAGCGGCGCGGTGTTCCGCGAGGGCGGTGACCGCGCCTTCTACTGCCCCTCCACGGATCATGTGCAGATGCCGCCCCGGGCGGCGTTCGCCTCGGCCGAGAGCTTCGCGGCCACGGCCATGCATGAGCTGGCACATTGGTCGGGGGGGCCCTCGCGGCTGGCCCGCGACCTGACGGGGCGCTTCGGCAGCTTGGCTTACGCCCAGGAGGAACTCAGGGCGGAATTGGCCAGCGCCTTCGTTGGCGCCGAGCTCGGGCTGCCCTGCGACATTCCGAACCACGCCAGCTACGTGGCATCCTGGCTCAGGACCCTCCGGCAGGACAAGCGCGAGATCTTCCGTGCCGCCGCCGAGGCGCAGCGGATCGCCGACTACCTGCTCGCCTTCCACCCGGAGCAGGCCCGGCGCCTGGCGGCGGAGGCGCTCGTCGAGGGCGGGGGGGCCGAGGCGTGAGCGCCGCCCTGCAGGTCCGCGAGGCCGGGTTCGTCCCGGACCTCGCCTCCTACGACCAC
>NZ_BDLP01000380.1:0-4039 GCF_001950415.1 Roseomonas sp. TAS13 | reverse complement strand
GGTATTCGGCGAAGGGGATCAGCAGGCTGCCCACCGCCAGCCCCAGCAGGCCGGACAATGCGGCCGTGACCATCCACGAGGCGGCGGCGGCCGTGACGGCGGGCACCAGCGCGGCGACGGCATGGGCGGCGGCCTCCACCCAGTGCTCCGGCAGCGCCAGGCCGAAGGTCTCCATCCCGTGCAGCAGGATGCCGCCGCCGACCCAGAGCATGGCGGCGGTGCCGACGATGCCGAGCAGCCGCAGGAAGGGCGGCATCCCCCGCACCAGCCCCCGCCCGATCGCCTGTGTCACCGGCGCCAGGGCATGGTCGGCACCGGAGGGCTCCCGTGTCTCCGGCAGCCGCCGCAGCCCGAGCAGGCTGGTGACCGGGCGCGGATTGGCCGCCAGCGCCACGCCCACGTCGTCCGCCTTCACGATCAGCGCCACGCCACCATAGACCAGCGCCGTGAGCCCCAGCCCCACCACCGCCAGGATCGCCGCCTGCGCCACCACGGAATCCGTGGTGAGGGAGGCCAGGGTCAGCGCCATGATCTCGGCGGAGAGGATGAAGTCCGTCTGGATCGCGCTGCGGACGCGCGCATCCTCGTGCCGCTTCGCCGCGGCCACGCCACTGGCCGCCGGCGCCCCGGGGGACAGTGGCGTGGCCGGGGATCCGGCCGGCGGAGCTGCGTTCCCGGGGGGCGGATTCCCGGGTGCGGGATGCCCGGGCACCGGCTCGTGCCCCTCCTCGCCAGGCGGCGGGTGGATGGCGTGCCAGACCTTCTCGGCGCCCTCGTAGCAGAGATAGGCGCCGCCCAGCATCAGCAGCACGGAGATGCTCCAGGGCGCCACGAAGCTCAGCACCAGGGCCAGCGGCAGCAGGTAGAGCAGCTTGTTCTTCACCGAGCCGACGGCGATCTTCCACACGATCGGCAGTTCGCGCGAGGCCGCGAAGCCCGTCACGTAGCGCGGCGTCACCGCCGCATCGTCCACCACCACCCCAGCCGCCTTGACCCCGGCCCGCGCCGCCTGGGCCGAGATATCGTCCAGCGAGGCGGCCGACATCCTGGCCAGCCCGGCGATGTCGTCCAGCAGCGCCAGCAAACCCGTGCTCACATCCGGTCCTTCCGTATGTCCGGCGGCGTTTCGGGCCGCTTCCCTGGCCGCCGTCCCTGGAACACCCTAACCGGCCAGGACCGGCGGGGATGCGCCCGCGCCGCCGGGACCGGGATCGTCCGCGCCGTCCAGCCGCAGGATGGCCCCGCCCAGCGCCACCTCCCCGGCCCGCAGCACGCGCGCGGTGATGCCGCCATGGCCGCGCACGGCGTTGTAGCCGCCGGGGCCCAGCACCTCCTCCATGCGGGAACAGGGATGGCACTCCCCCGTCATCTCCAGCACCGCCGTGCCGAGCCGGAAGCGCCGCCCCTTCAGCGCCAGCAGGTTGATCCCCGCGGTGACGACGTTGCGGCGCAGCTCCTCCGGCGCCACCCGCTCCCGTCCCAGGAAGGCGGCGATGGCCGCCAGGTGCTCCGCCTGGATCAGCGTGACCTGCCGCGCCCGGCTCTGCCGGTTGCGGTAGTGGTCCCCCGCCAGCCCGCCTTCCGGTTCCATCCCGGCCAGAAGCACCGGGCGCAGCACGGCGCGCCGGGCCGGGCGTAGGCCGATCCATTCCACCCGGCCCGGCCGCATTGGCGCATCGAAGAGTCGGGACAGGGTGGAGGCGGGGTTCAGCATCGGCGACGATGCTGAAGCCGCTGCCCGGCCGGGGATCAAGGGCGCGCGGGATTTCGTCAGCCCTTCTGACGGCATCCTGATCAGGACATGGCTGATTCCGCCAATCAGACGGTCGCAGGGCGGCGATCGGGACTGCCCTTCGGCGGTGCTCCGGCCTAGATATGCCGCACCGCGATAATCCGGAGGCTCTCATGGCAGACAAGAAGCTCTATTTCGTCTGGGGCGGCGTCTTCACCGATCCGAACTGGCAGGAACTCGAGCCCGGCACCGAGGAGTGCTACGGTCCCTACCACGACGCCCAGCAGGCCGAGCGCATCTGGAACGAGAAGGCCCGCCGCAACATCGACATCGCCGCGCACCGGCTCTTCGTGCTGTCGGTGGACCGCCCTGGCGCCTCCGCCCTGGCGGCCTGACCGGCCGGCTTCCAGGAAGAGGGCGCGGCGGGGCTGGCCCCGCCCGGCCTACCGGGCCTGCCGCGAGATCACGGCCAGGGCGGCGGCGCTGACGCTCACCTGGCCCAGGACCTGCGTGATGTCGCGGATGAAGCCCCAGGTCTCGTAGGGGCTGGGGTCCTGCGGCACCACCACGAGGCTGCCCGGCGGCACCGGCGGCCCGCCGCCCTGCCAGGAGCCGATGCCCGCCGGCACGGACTGCCCGTTCGGCAGCACCACGAAGGCGCGGCCGGCATCGGCGAAACGCTGCTCGCCCCCCGCCGCGCGGACATAGTCCACTGCCTTCTTTCCGGTGGTGAACTGCATGCTGCCCGGGTTCAGCACCGCGCCCACCACCGTCACCTCGTTCGGTCGCTTCGGGATGGCGATCAGGTCGCCCGGCTCCAGCAGCGTGTCCAGCTCCGGCCGGGCCGCGAGGATCGCCGGGTTGGCCTCCACCGACATGCGCCCTGCCGCCTTGGCCTCGCGCAGCGCGGAGGCCATCTGCCGCCCGGCGGTGATGGCGCCGCCGAGGTCGCCGCTGGCCCGGCTGCCCGCCACCGCCTGCCCCGCCGCGACCTGGAGCAGGCTGGATTCCAGCTCCCGCGCCGTGCGCTCGAAGCCGTCCTGCTGCCGCACCCGGACGCTTTCGCGCGTGAAGACGGTGCCATAGGGATAGGCCTGCGGCGTCAGCCCTCCGGCGCGGCCGATCAGCTCCGACAGCCGCTCGCCCCGCCGGATGTCATAGGTGCCGGGCCGCACGAACTCCCCCACCAGCGTCACCGAGCCGATCTCCCGGTCGCCGAAGCCGCGCGGGATGCGGATGCCGTCGCGCGGCGACAGGCGCACGGCGGCGAAGTTGCGCGAGCGCAGGTCGAGCCGCAGCCGGGTCAGCGGCACGGCCCCGGCCTGGTCCAGCGGCTCACGCGAGAATTCCACGGCGGCGAGGTCCGCCGTCTCCCCCACATCCCCCGCCGCCGCCAGCACCTGGTCCAGCCCGGTATCCTCCAGCACGGGATAGAGGCCGGGCAGTCCCACCTCCCCGCCCAGCAGCACGCTCTGGTCCAGCAGGAAGGGCAGCAGGGTGGGATAGTCGATGAAGACCTGCGGGCAGGGCGGGTTGCCCAGGTCCGGGAAGCCCGCGCCGCGCGCATGGGCATAGCGCATCGGGCTGCCCTTCGCCGCCACGGCCAGGGATTGCAGCGCCGGGCAATCCGGCTGCGCCGGCACCGAGGCGGGCAGCCCGGCGGAAACGGCGGTGTTGGCGGTGGGGCCGCCATCGGGCGGGCGCTGGGCGGTGCCGGCCGAGACCGTGACCGGCACCAGCAGGGGGGTCGGCATCTCGCCGCGCAGGGCGCGCTGCACCGGGGGCGAGGAGAGCCAGAGGATGTCGCTCTGCGCCAGGATGATCACCTCGTCGGCTTCGGCGAGGGACAGGTTGGCCTGCCCCTGCAGCACCCGGCCCAGGTCGAAGCCGACGAAGCGCCGCACCCGCGTCCGCGGGTCCACCCGCCAGACCACGCCCAGGCGCACATAGGGATCGGGCCTGATCTGCCGCGCATCGGCCAGGAGCTGGCGCAGCGAGAAGCCCGCCTTGCCGTAGCCTCCGCCCGCCGAGCGCATCACCGGCACCGCCACATGCCCGGCCAGCCGCAGCGCGTTGGCGGAAACGTCCGCCCCCGGCTGCACCAGCACCGCGTCGCCCCGGCGCAAGGGCGCGGCGGGGGCGATCTCGGCATAGGCCCGCCGCCCCCCGGCATCCGTGCCCTGGAGCAGGAAGCGGTTGCCGGAAGGGCGCAGCGCCTCCCCCGCCAGACGCAGCACGAGGGCCAGCGGCTGCTGCGCTGCGCCGGGCGGCAGCTCGTAGATGCCGGGGCGCGTCACCTCCCCCGCC
>NZ_BDLP01000379.1:0-4083 GCF_001950415.1 Roseomonas sp. TAS13 | reverse complement strand
GGCCCAGCCGCCGACCGCGCGGGCGTCCAGCGCCGCCGTGCCCTCGGCGGCCAGGGCGGCGACGGCGGTGCCGCCCGCCGCCTCGATCGCCGGGGCGTCCAGCTCCGCCCGCTTGCCGAGGCCGACCAGCACGATCCGGTTCAGCCCGTTCCCGGGCGCGAAGAGCGTGGTGGCCTGGCTGCGCCGCGCCTTGAACTCCGCCGCCGCGATGCCGCGCGACAGGATGCCGTTCAGCGCCTGGTCCCAGTCGTGCCAGGCACCGCCGCCCAGGTCTTCCTCCGCCAGCAGGATGGCGACGGCGCCGCCTGTGGGAAGGGACGGCTTGGCGAAGGCGATATCGAGCATGACCGGAGAGCACTCCCTGCGACGCGTCGGACGGCCCGCGGACAGGAACCCTGCCTGGAAGATCCCTGCACGGGACAGCCTTCGGGGATTCCCGGAAAGGGCGCGGGGCCGCCCCGGTTCCGCCGCAACGTGCCATGGCGGCGGCCCGGCGTGGAGGGGGCCAGCCGGTTTTAGCGCGCGGACCGTTCAGCGTGCGTATCGGCGAGAGCCGGTGCGGCGAGCCAATGGGGGAGGCCGGTGCCGGGGAATGGCGGGGGAGGCAGGCGGTTTGCCGTATGGCGCCGCACCGGCGCCGGGTCTATCCACGGTGGATGACCGATCACGAGCTTCTGGAGCTGGCCGCGCGGCTGGCGCGTTCCGCCGCCGGCGCCATCCTGGCGGTACGGGCCGCCGGCTTCGCCGTGGAGCGCAAGAGCGACCATTCGCCGGTGACGGAGGCCGACCGCGTGGCCGAGGCGATCATCCTGGAGGGGCTGCGCGCGGCGGTGCCGGAGATCCCGGTGATCGCCGAGGAGGAGGTCTGCGCCGGACGGATTCCCGCGCTGGCGCATCGTTACTGGCTGGTGGACCCGCTGGACGGGACGCGGGAATTCGCCCAGGGCAGCGACAGCTTCGCCGTCTGCGTCGGGCTGGTGGAGGGCGACCGGGCGCTGCTCGGCGCCGTGGCGCTGCCGGCCACGGGGGAGGTCTTCGGCGGCCTCGTCGCGGCGGAAGGCCGGCCCGCCCTGGCCTGGAAGGAGGATGCCGCCGGCCGCCGCGCCATCGCCGCCCGCACCCCGCCGGAGGAGGGCATCACCGTGATGTTCAGCAACCACTACCGCGACGACCCGCGCCTGGAGCCCTTCCTGGCGGGGCGCCGGGTGGCGAAGGTGGTGAACTGCGGCTCGGCGCTGAAGTTCTGCCGGCTGGCCGAGGGCGAGGCGGACCTCTATCCGCGCTTCGGCCGCACCATGGAATGGGACACCGCCGCCGCCCAGGCTCTGCTGGAAGCCGCCGGCGGCCGGGTGCTGGACATGGCGGGCGCGCCGTTCCGCTACGGCAAGCCGGGCTTCGAGAACGGCCCCTTCATCGCCTGGGGCCGCGGCGACGGGGCGCAGGGGCAGGCGGCGTCATGACCGGACGCCTGCCGCCGGAGGCGCTGGAGCGGGCTGCCGCGCTGCTGCGGGCGGGCGATCTGGTGGCCTTCCCCACCGAGACCGTCTACGGGCTGGGCGCCGATGCCCGGAACGGGCGGGCGGTGGCCGGGATCTTCGCCGCCAAGGGCCGGCCGCGCTTCAACCCGCTGATCTGCCACTTCCCCGATGCCGAGGCCGCCTTCGCCGAGGTGGTGGCCGACGAGCGCGCCCGCAGCCTCGCGGAACGCTTCTGGCCGGGACCGCTGACGCTGGTGCTGCCGCGCCGGCGTGACTCGAAGGTCGATCTGCTGACCACCGCCGGCACCGAGACCATGGCGGTGCGCGTGCCCGCCCATCCCCTGGCGCGGGAGCTGCTGCGGCGGGCCGGCACGCCGGTCGCGGCGCCCTCGGCCAATCCCTCCGGCCGCGTTTCGCCGACCACGGCGGAGCATGTCCTGCAAGGGCTCGGCGGGCGCATCGCGGCGGTGCTGGATGGCGGACCCTGCGCCGTCGGGCTGGAAAGCACGGTGCTGAACCTCGCCGGTGGCCAGCCCAGCCTGCTGCGCCCCGGCGGCGTCACGGTGGAGGCGATCGAGGACGTGATCGGGGCCTTCCACGACCCGCAGCTGGAGGAGGAGGTCGAGGAGATGCTCGCGCTGCTGGCGCGGCAGCAGGGCCTGCCCTCGCCGGGGATGCTGCGCTCGCACTACGCGCCCGGCCTGCCGGTGCGGCTGGAGGCGCGGCACCTGGACCCGCACGAGGCGCTGCTGGCCTTCGGCCGCCCCTTGCCCGGCGCCCGCCTGGCCTGGAACCTGTCGGAACGCGGCGACCTGGCCGAGGCCGCCTCGCGCCTCTTCGCCGGGCTGCGCTTCCTGGACGAGGAGGGATCGCGCCTCGGCCTTGCCGGCATCGCCGCCATGCCTGTCCCGGCCGCCGGCTTGGGCGAGGCCATCAACGACCGCCTGCGCCGGGCGGCGGCGCCGCGCCAGGGCTGACGCCCCCGGGAAAGCGAAACGTTGCGGCAAGGCATCCTTAACCGCCCGGGCCGCAGAAACGGCGGATGGACGCCCCGGAACCCGCCGCATGATCGTCACGCCCCAGGAGGCCAGCCGGCTGATCGGGAGCGGCAGGCCGCTCCTGCTCACGGGCGCCGCCTGCCTCCTGCGCAACCTGCCGCATGGCCGCTGGATCGGTCCCGGCGGGGATGGCGGGGAGGACTGGCTCACCTGCCTGGTGCCGCCGCCGGCGCGCGAGATCCGGATCACTCGCCTGCCGCCCGGTGCCGCCGCCGGGGTGGCGCGGCTGGGCCCCGGCCGGAGCTGGCTGCTGACGCCGGGGGACCGCCTGGCCCGCCGGCTGGGCCCGCGCCCGGTCTGGCGGGCCGGGATGCGCCGGACGGGGGACCTGCTTCTCGACGGGCGCTGCGGCATGGCGCATGCCGAGGGCGCCCTCGTCCTGACGTTGCGGGAATGACGCGCCCTGCCCGGATGTGCGGCAGCCGCGAACGTTATCGAGGCATCCGCCCGGCGGATGCCCGGATGAATTCCACGTTGGCTCTCCGCTTCCGCTTGTCCCGGCGATGACAGCACCGGCAAACCTCGCCTAGCCTCTCCAAAAGTCGGAGGGGGATACGGGCTTGGCCTATGCGCTGCAGCAATTGGTGAACGGCGTCTCGCTCGGCATGATCTACGGGCTGATCGCCGTGGGATACACGATGGTCTACGGCATCGTGGGCATGATCAACTTCGCCCATGGCGACATTTTCATGATCGGCGCCTTCTCGGCCCTGATCGGCCTGCTGCTGCTCTCGGGCGGCGGCTGGATGACGGGCGGCGCGGCGATCCTGCTGGCGCTGGTCTTCTCCATGGCTATCACCGGCCTTTATGGCTGGACGGTGGAACGCGTGGCCTACCGCCCCCTGCGCGGCTCCTTCCGACTGGCGCCGCTGATCAGCGCCATCGGCATGTCCATCCTGCTGCAGAACTTCGTGCAGGTGAGCCAGGGCGCGCGGGTCAAGCCGATGGAGCCGCTGGTGCCGGGCGGGCTGAACCTGTTCGAGCAGAACGGCTTCGTGGTGCAGATCTCCTGGGTGCAGATCGCCATCCTGGTGGTGACGCTGGTGGTGCTCACCATCTTCACCATCCTGGTGACGCGCACCTCGCTCGGCCGCGCCATGCGGGCGGTGGAGCAGGACCGCAAGATGGCCGCGCTGCTCGGCGTCAACGTGGACCGCACCATCTCGCTGGCTTTCGTCATTGGCGCCGCGCTCGCCGCCGTGGCGGGCACGCTCTACCTCGTGCGCTATGGCGTGATCGACTTCTACATCGGCTTCCTGGCCGGGGTGAAAGCCTTCACCGCCGCCGTGCTGGGGGGCATCGGCTCCCTGCCCGGCGCGGTGCTGGGCGGGTTGCTGATCGGGCTGATCGAGACCTTCTGGAGCGCCTATTTCTCCGTGCAGTACAAGGATGTCGCCGCCTTCTCGATCCTGGCGCTGACGCTGCTCTTCCTGCCCACCGGCCTGCTCGGCCGCCATGAGGTCGAGAAGGTATGAGCGGCAACGACCCGGAAGACGACATCCCGGGCCTGTCTCTTGATCACAAGTCTCGACGTCAGCATAGAGAGG
>NZ_BDLP01000378.1:0-4088 GCF_001950415.1 Roseomonas sp. TAS13 | reverse complement strand
GGTGCGGGCCTCGCACCATTCCGGCAGGGACAGCGGAATCGTGTCGTGCAGCAGTGGCACGTAGCGCGCCCCGGCCTCCCGCGCCGCCGCCAGCCGCGCCGCCTGTTCCGGCATGGCCCAGGCCGTGCCGGGGCAGAGCAGCAGCGCCCCGGGCGCCATGGCCAGGTCCGGCGCCGCCGCCAGCCAGTCGTGGAGGATGCCGACCGCCTCCTGCCACGCGGCCTCGCGCGGATCAGCGCCCCCGCTTCCTCTTCCGATACCCCCCTGGGCGGCGAGCCACCGCAACCGCAGCAGCAGCGGCGTGGGCAACTCGCGCCAGCCGCCCGCGACCCCGGCCGGGGGCAGGGCGCAGGCCAGCACCGCACCATCCCCGGCACAAAGGCCGGCGGCGATCTCGTACTGCACCCGCTGGATGCCCGAGGGCACGCGCCGTCCGCCCAGGACCCAGGACACGAGGTCGGACAGGTCCAGCCCCACCCCCGTCAGCCGGCGGGGCAGGGGGCGGCCGCGGCGCGCCAGGGCCAGCCATTCCCGCCAGGGGTCCTCCCCCTCCGGGTCCAGCGCCAGTGCCCGGCCATAGGCATCCAGCGCCTCCGGCATCCGGCGCAGCAGCTTCAGCGCATGGCCCGATTGCAGGTGGATGTCGGGATCGGCCCCGTCCAGCCGCCGCGCCCGGTCGTACAGCGCCAGCGCGGCCTCCGGGTCCCCGGCCTCCTTCACCATGTGGCCCTGCTGCACGATGGCGGCGCGGTCATCCGGCCGCAGGCGCAGATAGTCGCCATAGAGCAGGGCGGCCGCCTGCCATTCGCGGGCATCGCGGGCGCGGTCGGCGTCTTCGAGCAGGGTTGCGGCCTGTGACATGCCTATGGCGCACCACGATGTTAATAATTCGTCAAGACATCCTTTGGTTGCAGGTGCGAAAAATCCCCTGCCGCAACACCTCCCAATGCCACCTTCCAGAGTCTAGCCTGTGCCCATGGCGCGCATCTGCATCGATGGATACAACCTTGGCCTGGAACACGGGACCGGCGTGGCGACCTATGCCCGCAACCTCTCCTTCCGCCTCGGCGCCATGGGGGCCGAGGTCGGCGTGCTCTACGGCACCCGGGCCAGCCCGGCGAAGGACCCGCTGATCCGCGAGATCGCCTTCTTCGACAACCGCGTCGGCAACCCCAGGCCGATGAACCGCCTGCTCCGCACCGCGCGCCGCCTGCTGCTGCCGATGATCGGCCACAAGGCCCAGCCCGTCCCCATCACCGGCCGGGTGATCACCCGCGCCTTCGAGGCCCGGCTGCCGCATTTCGACCATCTCTGGAACGTGGAGGAACTGTTCAGCCTCTCCGCCAACCACTTCAAGATGCACAAGGACCGGCTCAAGGTCCGCCTGCCGCAACAGCCCGACGTGATGCACTGGACCTACCCGGTCGCCGTCCATGCGCGCGACACCCGCAACATCTACACGCTGCACGACCTCGTGCCGCTGCGCCTGCCCTACACCACCCTCGACCACAAGCGCCGCTACCTGCGCCTGAACCGCCTGCTGGTGCGGCAGGCGGACCATATCGTCACGGTCAGCGAGACCTCCCGCCGCGACATCATCGACCTGCTCGGCTGCCCGCCGGAGAAGGTGACCAACACCTACCAGTCGGTGGAACTGCCCCGGTCCCTGGCGCAGAAGCCGGAAAACGAGGCACGCGACGAGATCCTCGGCTCCTTCGGCCTGGACTGGAAGGAGTACTTCCTCTTCTTCGGCGCCATCGAGCCCAAGAAGAATGTCGGCCGGCTGATCGAGGCCTATCTCGCCTCCGGCGTCGAGCGTCCCCTGGTCATCGTTGGCAAGCAGGCCTGGAAGAGCCAGGAGGAGCTGCGGATGCTCTACGAGGACCACCAGCGCTGGCTGCTCCCCGGCCAGCAGGAACCCGTCACCAGCACCCAGCGCCGCCTGCGCGACCGCATCGTGCTGGTGGACTACGCCCCCTTCCGCCTGCTCGTCAGCCTGATCCGCGGCGCCCGCGGCGTGCTCTTTCCCTCGCTCTACGAGGGCTTCGGCCTGCCGGCGCTGGAGGCGATGAGCCTCGGCACCCCCGTCCTCACCTCCAACACCGCCTCCCTGCCGGAAGTGGTGGGCGATGCCGCCGTGACGGTCGATCCCTACGACATCCGTGCCCTGACGGAAGGCATCCGCGCCCTCGACACGCACGAATCCCTGCGTGGCCATCTCGCGGAAGTGGGACCGCGCCGGGCTGCGCTCTTCTCCGCCACGGCCTATGAGAAACGGCTGGCCGAGGTCTATGCCCGGGTGGGTGTCCCCATCGGCGCCGGCTGACCGCAGGGGAGAGGGCATGGAACCCGCATGAACGTATCCGAGCAGCCCGCCGCCACCCGCCCCGCTCCCCCTCCCGGCCCCTTCCTGCACCCTGATGGCCTGCCGATGCCCCGCCGTCTCTGGTCGGTCGTGGCCATCGCGCTCGCCATCACCATGGCCGTGCTCGACGGCGCCATCGCCAACGTCGCCCTGCCCACCCTGTCGGAGGAGCTCGGCGTCGCCCCCTCCGCCTCGATCTGGGTGGTCAACGCCTACCAGCTCGTCATCACCATCTCGCTGCTGCCGCTCGCCTCGCTCGGCGAGATCCTGGGCTTCCGCCGCGTCTACCTCGCCGGCCTCGTCGTCTTCACCGTGGCCTCCGCCGCCTGCGCCCTTTCCGACACGCTGGTGACGCTGACCCTGTGGCGCGTGGTGCAGGGGCTCGGCGCCTCCGGCATCATGGCCGTCAACGCCGCGCTGATCCGCTTCACCTATCCGCACAGCCAGCTCGGCCGCGGCATCGGCGTCAACGCCCTGGTGGTCGCCGTCTCCTCCGCCATCGGCCCCACCGTCGCCAGCGCCATCCTGGCCGTCGCCAACTGGCCCTGGCTCTTCGCCGTCAACGTCCCCATCGGCATCCTGGCCCTGGCCATCGGCTGGCGCAGCCTGCCGCACTCGCCCCTCTCGAAGCGCCGCTTCGACACAGCCAGCGCGCTGCTCTGCGCCCTCACCTTCGGCATGCTCATCATGGCCCTGGACGGCATCGCCCATGGCGAGGGCCTGGGCCTCTCCGGCCTCCTCCTCGCCGTGGCCATCGGCGCCGGCGTGGCCCTGGTGCTGCGCCAGCTCAGCATGACGGCCCCCCTCCTGCCGGTGGACCTGATGCGCATTCCCGTCTTCGCTCTCTCGGTCGGGACCTCCGTCTGCTCCTTCCTGGCGCAGATGCTGGCCTTCGCCAGCCTGCCCTTCCTGCTGCAGACGCAGCTCGGCTTCACCGCCGTGGAGACCGGGCTGATGATGACGCCCTGGCCCCTTGCCACCGCCGTCCTGGCCCCCATAGCCGGGCGCCTGGCGGACCGGCACAATCCCGGCCTGCTCGGCGCCCTGGGCCTCGCCGCCTTCGCCGCCGGCCTCGCCGCCCTGGCCCTGCTGCCGGCCCACCCCTCCGCCGCCGACATCGCCTGGCGCATGGCCCTGGCCGGAGCTGGCTTCGGCTTGTTCCAGTCGCCCAACAACCGCGCCATGATCGGTTCCGCACCGCGCGAGCGGGCCGGCGGCGCGGGCGGCATGCTCTCCACCGCCCGCCTGCTCGGCCAGACCATCGGCGCCGCCTGCGTGGCCCTCGTCCTGGCCCGCTTCGGCGGCCAGGGGCCGGTCGTCGCCCTGGGCCTCGGCGCCACCGCCGCCATCCTGGCCGCCATCGTCAGCAGCTTCCGCATGCTGCCCGGCAATGCCCGCCGGGACTGACCCCGGCTTCGGGCGCTGCTTTGTCCCCGGGGGCAAGGCTCCGCCTTTCCCCCGGACCCCCTATCCGCCAGGACCCTGAGGGTCCTGGACCTCCCGTTCGTTGGCGCCCGCTGATGCCGGATCGCGCCGGAGAGCCACGCTCTCCGGCGGACTGACGGTGCCACCAGCGCGGACACGTTGTTTTTCTTCTTTTCGGGAGACCCGCGTCTCCGCCTGCTCCCAGGGATCAGGCCGCAGAACAACGTCCACCGCAGGCGCCAACGCAAGCCCGGGGTCCTGTCTCTTGATCACAAGTCTCGACGTCAGCATAGAGAGG
>NZ_BDLP01000377.1:0-4109 GCF_001950415.1 Roseomonas sp. TAS13 | reverse complement strand
GCAATGGCGCCTTCGCCGTCGCCGATCCACGCCCCGGCATGGAGCGCGCACCGGGCGACAACTACTACGGCGCCGGCCATTACGGGGTGGTGCCCTGGGACGCCCCGACCGGCGCGGTGTCCTCGGCGGCCGGCTATGACAATGGCCGTTGGAGTGTCGCTGATCCCCGGCTGCCGGACGCCACGGATCGCGTGGTCGCCCGGATCCGCAGCCTGGACGGCACCTGGCACCGGCCGTTCTCGACCCTGGAACTCGCCGCCCTGCAGAGCCTGGTCGAGCCCGAGGACTACCTTGAGCTGGACGGCCTGTCGGATGCCGACTGGCGCGAGCGGATCGGCAATGCGGTGCCACCTGACGCCGCGGCTGCCATCGCGAGCACGATGGGCACTACCCTCCTGCTCGCCTGGAGCGGCGAGAGCTTCATGCTGTCCAACACGCCCATCTGGGTGCGCAACGTTGCGGTCGCGCTCTCGGTGAAGTCACCCGACTGGTCGGGCGGCGAAGGCGCCGCAGGGTAGGGGAGACAGCAGCAGAGAGGGCGTGAAAGGGGATCGGCTACCGCTGCCATCCTCGCGCGGCAAGGTCAGGCCTGCGGCCCGCGCTGCGCGCGCCCTTGCCCCGCGAGGCCGGCGTCGGTGGCCGGGGAGGTGTTCCGAGAGAAGGAAAGGGAACACCGATGGGCTTTCCCCGCCGCCAGACCGCCGAGCGCGCCGCGCCCCGCGACCACTACGCCGAAATCACCCAGCAGGTCATCACCGCCCTGGAAGCGGGAACGCTGCCCTGGCGCCGACCCTGGGACCAGGACAAGGCCGGAGCCGGTCCCCTGTCACCGCGCAATGCCGTCACCGGGCGTCGCTACAGGGGCATCAACGTGCTGATGCTCGGCATGACCGGCATGAGCTTCGCCGGATCGGACCCGCGCTGGCTGACCTACAAGCAGGCCGAGGCGAAAGGCTGGCAGGTGCGCCGCGGCGAGCGGGGCAGCCGCGTGTTCTTCTTCCGCAAGCTGACGCTGCGCGACGGGGATGCTGCTGGCGACGAGACAAGCGAGGGTGGCACGCGCTCGGTGCCGGTACTTCGGGCCTACACCGTGTTTCACGCCTCGCAGGTGGATGGTATCCCTGCGTTCCCGGTGCCAAGCATTGAGGAGGCGGGATGGCGCACGCCGGAGGCGGCCGAAGTCATCATGCGCGAGAGTGGCGCGGTGTTCCGCGAGGGCGGCGATCGCGCCTTCTACAGTCCGTCCACCGATCACATCCAGATGCCGCCTCGCGTTGCCTTTGAGCATGCGGCCGGATATGCGGCGACGGCGCTGCACGAGATGGCGCATTGGAGTGGCGCCAAGGCGCGTCTGGACCGTGATCTGACGGGGCGCTTCGGCAGTCACGCCTACTCGCAGGAAGAGTTGCGGGCGGAACTGGCAAGCTGCTTCGTCGGTGCTGAGCTGGGCCTGCCCTGCGAGATTCCCAACCACGCGAGCTATGTCGCCTCGTGGCTCAAGGTGCTGCGCGACGACAAACGCGAAATCTTCCGCGCCGCTGCCGAGGCGCAGCGCATCGCCGATTACCTGCTGCGCTTCCATCCCGAGCACGCGCGGCGGCTCGACGCCGAAGTCTCACGCGAGGAGGCCGAGGAGGCCTGATCGATCGTGGACTGCGGGTCGAAGGCCACTCCGGCCGCTATCCGGTTTGGTAAGGCGCGTGGCGACGCGCGCTCTCCTGATGCACAGGAGTCAGCTTCCGATGATCGTGCCTTGATCCGCTGATTGCGACCCCAAGCAGCCCTACGTCCGGCGAATCTCGAAGTGGGTTTTTCCTCCTCGATAAAATCCAGCGGCCTCATAGAATCTGAGCGTAGCCTCATTCTTCGAGCCGGTGGCGAGCATCACCTTATAGCAGTCAGCGCTCCATGCCCGGTTGATCGCGGCGTGGAGTATGGCGCGACCCAGCCCGGTTCTGCGGTGGTCCGCGTGGGTTACCACGTTCTCAATCACCCCGTAGGGCCGTGCTCCACGGGTCAGGTTGGGGATGATCGCAAGTGTGCAGGATGACACCAGCATTCCTCCTAAGTCTGCCACGAAGGGGACGGTCACACCCGATGAAAGCAGGGCCAACCAAGCAGCCTCAGCAGCGACCGGCTCAGGAGGCGGTTCGTTAGGGTGCAGGTAGCTGTAGAGGGCGAGGACGCCGGGCAAGTCGGCCATACGTGCGGGACGGATATCAGGCTTAGTCATGTCTCGGATGGTATCGAAGTGGGCGGCCTAAGTCAGCCTCCCGCCTTACCGGCGGCAGCCCCAACCAGAGCAGACCAGGGAGAGACAAGGGGGTGGATCGGGAGAGGGTGCCTGACGTGAGCGGCTACCGCCGCCATCCTCGCGCCGCAAGGGCAAGGGCTCCGCCCGCGCTGCGCGCGCCCTTGCCCCGCGAGGCCAGGCATCGGTCGCTGGGGAGGTGTTCCAGGAGGAAAGGAGCACCTCGATGACACCCCACAAGCCCTGCATCGCTGCCGGCGGGCCGTTTGGCGCCGATGCCCAACTGCTGATGGCCGTCGGCGTCTGCCTCGGCCTGATCCGGAAGTACGGCCTTGACGAACTGCTCGCCGGCAATCCCGCCGATCAGGCCCTGCTGAGGGACGCGCGCAAGGTCGCGCGTAGCATCTTTGGCGGGCCGCAGTTCGAGGGCATGCCCCGCCCTGGTGGCATGTTTGCCCGCGTCGTCGCGGGGCTTGAGGCAGCACGCGCCGCCCTGCCGGATGCCTGGGCCACCGAGCGCTGCGGCGTGCCGCAGGAGCTGATCGCGCAGATCGACGCTCTCATCGATGAGGCCACTGGCCGCACGCCCTGCGCTGGACCAGAGACATTCAGGCGTGGCGAGCCCGAAGCCCTGCTGACTGAGACGCTGCACCTCGAGGATGGGCGCGAGGTGAGGTTCATCGCGGACCCGCGCATGGAAGGCGCCTATGCGCAGGTCGACGGCGAGATGGTGGGCCGCATCTTCCGTCTGCGTGGGGCGCCGACTTGGTTCCTATCCATGAACGGCCTTCTGGTCGGCAGCGGCATCCCGTCGCTCACCGCCGCGCGGGTGCGGCTCGCGCACAACCTTCTGCAGTGGGGGGCCTGATGCGCGACACCGGTCCACCGCTCCCGCTCTCGGCCTATGATCGCATCCTTGTCGCCCTGTCGGGTGGCAAGGACAGCGTCGCCTCGCTGCTCGCCTTGCTGGAGGCCGGCGCCGATCCGGCACGCATCGAGCTGCACCACCATGAGGTGGACGGGCGTGGTCCCTCCTTCATGGACTGGCCGAGCAGCGCGCCCTACTGCCGGGCGCTCGCGGACAGCCTCGGCCTGCCGATCTACTTCTCCTGGCGCGAGGGCGGCTTCCTGCGCGAGATGCTGCGGCAGGACGCGGCGACGGCGCCGATCGTGTTCGAGACGCCGCACGGCCTGGAGACGCGGGGCGGCGGCGGCCCGCGCAACACCCGGCTGCGCTTTCCCCAGGTCTCGGCCGACCTGTCCATCCGCTGGTGTTCGGCCGCGCTCAAGATCGGCGTGATGGACACGCTGATCCGGGCGCAGGAGCGCTTCCTCGGCTCGCGCACCCTGGTCGTGACCGGCGAGCGCGCGGAGGAGAGCCCGGCGCGGGCACGTTACGCCGCGGCCGAGCGCCACCGCACGGACACACGCGACGGCACGCGCCGGTGCCGCTACGTCGATCACTGGCGCCCCGTGCATGCGTGGTGCGAGGGGGCGGTCTGGGGCATCCTGGCCCGGCACGGCGTGGTGCCCGCTCTCCCGTACCAACTCGGCTTCGGCCGCCTCAGCTGCATGACCTGCATCTTCGGCACGCCCTCGCTCTGGGCGACGATCCGCCTGATCGCGCGCGCCTGGTTCGAGCGCGTCGCGGGCTACGAGCAACGGTTCGGCTGCACCATCCAGCGCACGCGTTCGGTGCGCGACCTCGCCGATCGCGGCACTCCCTATCCGGCTGCCCTCGCTCAACCCGGCCTCGTAGCTCAGGCGCTCGCGCCGCGCTGGCGCGGGCCGACCCGCACGGCTGACTGGCGGATGCCGGCCGGCGCCTTCGGTGAAGCGGCGGGGCCGGCATGAGCGC
>NZ_BDLP01000376.1:0-4128 GCF_001950415.1 Roseomonas sp. TAS13 | reverse complement strand
GGCATAGGGCCTGCCGCCCGTCCGCTCGCGCAGCTCCGCCTTGGCGCGGGCCAGCAGCTCCGGGTCGCGGAAGGCGTCGAGCGCCGTGGCCGCCATGGCCTTGGCCGCCTGCACCATGCCCTTGTGCGCATGCGGGCTCTTGCCCTGCGCCACCGCCTGCCAGGTGTGGAAGGGCGTGCCCACGGCCCAGGTGGCGCCCCAGCACTGCACGACCGGCACGATCTGGCTGACATCGCCCACATCGGTGGAGCCGTTGCCGGCGCGCGAGCGGCCGTCGAAGGGCAGCACGCCCTCGTGCAGCACCTGCGCGCCCACCTCCTCAGGCGCTCCCACAGCCCCGATGCTGTCGGCGATGTCCTCCTCGCTCAGCGAGCGGCGCAGCTCGGCGGCGAAGCGGCGGTCCGCCTCGTCGAAGGCCGGCGCGCCGAGGCGGAGCAGGTTTTCATGCATCCGCATCTCCAGCGCCGTGTTCGGGATGGTGTCGGAGCAGGCCTTGTCGATCTCCATGGTCATGCGGGTGCCGGTCATGGTCGCGGCGCCCTCGGCGCAGGCCTTCACCCGCTCGAACAGGGCCTGCGCCTCCTTCACGCGCGGGCCGCGGATCAGGTAGAGCACCTCGGCCTCCGCCTGCACCACGTTGGGCGAGACGCCGCCGCTGTTGGTGATGGCGTAATGCACACGGCAGTCCAGCGGCATGTGCTCGCGCAGGTAGTTCACGCCGACATTCATCAGCTCCACCGCATCGAGCGCGGAGCGGCCCAGCCAGGGCGAGCCCGCCGCGTGCGAGGCGCGGCCGTGGAAGCGGAAATAGACCTGGAAATTGGCCAGCGAGCGGGAAGACATCACGCTGCTCACCACGCCCGGATGCCATGAGACGGCCGCGTCGAGGTCGTCGAAGGCGCCCTCGCGCGCCATGAAGGTCTTGCCGGAGCCGCCTTCCTCGCCAGGGCAGCCATAGTAGCGCACCGTGCCGGACAGGTCGTTGGCGGCCAGGGCGTCGCGCGCCGCCACCGCGGCCAGCATGGCCCCCGCGCCGAGCAGGTTGTGGCCGCAGCCATGGCCCGTGGCGCCCGGGGCGACGGGCTTCGGCTCGGCGACGCCCGCCTCCTGGCTCAGCCCGGCCAGGGCATCGAACTCGCCCAGGAAGCCCAGCACCGGGCCGCCGGACCCGGCCTCGGCCATGAAGGCTGTCGGGATGCCGCCGACATTGCGGGTGACGCGGAATCCCTCGGCCTCCAGCAGCGCGATCTGCTCCTCGATCGACCGGTGTTCCTGGAAGCGCAGCTCGGCATGGCCCCAGATCCGGTCGGCCACGGCGGTGAAGGCGGGGCTCTTGGCCTCGACCTCGGCGGAGAGCCGGTCGAGGGAGATCGGATCGTTGCGCATGCTCTCTCCTCAGGTCTCGCCGGCCCCGGGGCCGGCATCGGGAACTCGGGCCGGGCTGTAGCATTCCCGCCTCCGGAAGTCCGCCGGCGGGGAGGATTTTTCCTCGCCCGCCGCCGGTTTCAGGCGGAAACCGGCGTCAGCAGGGGCTGCCCGGAAAAATGGGCCCGCAGGTTGTCGATCACCAGCCGCACCGTCGCCCGCACGGCCTCGGGCGAGCGGCCCGCGATGTGCGGGGTCAGGATCACGTTCTCCAGGCGGGTCAGCCGGGCGGGGATGTTGTCCGGCTCGCCCTCCACCACATCGAGGCCCGCCCCGGCGATGCGGTCCTGCTCCAGGGCCTCGATCAGCGCCCCGGTATCCACCACGCTGCCGCGCGCGATGTTCACGAGGAACCCCTCGGTCCCGAGCGCCCGCAGCACCGCCGCATCCACGAGATGGCGCGTCTCCGCCCCGCCCGGCGCGGCGACCACCAGGAAGTCGCACCAGGCCGCCAGGGCGCCGAGGTCCGGCTCGTGCCGGAAGGGGGAGCCCTCCCGCACCCTCCGGCTGTGATAGGCGACCTCCATGCCGAAGCCGCCGGCGGCGCGGTCGGCGATGCGCTGCCCGATATGGCCCAGGCCGAGCAGGCCCAGCCGCTTGCCGCTGACCGACGGGCGGAGCTGCCGCGCGCCGGCCCATTCCCCGCGCCGCGCCGCGGCATCCGCCTGGACCACCCCGCGCGCGATGGCGAGCAGCAGCAGCATCGCATGGTCCGCGACGGCCACGTCATTGGTGCCCGCGCCGTTGGTGACCGCGATGCCGCGCGCCGCAGCGGCGGCGAGGTCGATCTTCTCATGGCCGGCGCCCAGGGCGCAGACGATCCCCAGCGCGGGCAGGGCGGCGATCTGCGCGGCGGAGAAGCCGGTGGAGCCGTTGGTCAGCACGGCACGGATCGCCGCGGCCCGGCCCTCGGGCAAGGGAGCGCGGCCGGCGGCCTGGACGGGCTCGAAGCCCGCGTCCCGCAGGCGCGCCAGGTTCTCGGGCGCGATGTCGATGGCAAGCAGGACGGGAATGGTCAATGGCGGCTCCGCGGCTCAGGGGCGTGTCCCGGCACAGGCCATCCTAGGCCCCTCCGGCGCGGCGTGGCATGACGTTTCCGGCGCCGTCCCCCCTGGCGTCGCCCTATTCCCGCAGCCGGTAGGCGCGCTGGTCGATGTCGTGGCGCCGCAGCTTGTCGTAGAAGGTCTTCCGCGGGATGCCGAGCGCCTCGACCGTGGCGCGCACGTCGCCATCATGTTCCCGCAGCGCGTCGCGGATCACCATGGCCTCATAGGCATCCACCCGTTCCGGCAGGCTCGCCCGCGCCTCGCCTGGCGGGGCGGCCTCCTCCGACAGGCCCAGCGCCACGCGCTCGGCATGATGCGTCAGTTCGCGCACATTGCCGGGCCAGTCATGCTCCATCAGGTGGCGGCGCAGGGCCGGGGTCATCTCGGGCACCGGCAGGCCGAAGCGTTCCGCCGCGCGGCGCAGGAAATGCGCGAAGAGCAGGGGAATGTCGTCCCGCCGCTGCCGCAGGGCGGGGAGATGCACCGTCACCACATGCAGGCGGTAGTACAGGTCCTCGCGGAACCCGCCGCGCCGGGAAAGCTCCAGCAGGTTCGTCTTGGTGGCCGCCACCACGCGCAGGTCCAGCCGGCGGATCTCGTTGGTGCCGAGCGGCGCGATCTCCCGCGTTTCCAGCACCCGCAGCAGCTTGACCTGCAAGGCCAGCGGCATGGCCTCGATCTCGTCGAGGAAGAGCGTGCCGCCATCCGCATGCTCGATCCGCCCGACCCGGCGCTTCTGCGCGCCGGTGAAGGCGCCGGGCTCGTGGCCGAACAGCTCGCTCTCGATCACCGTTTCCGGCAGGGCGCCGCAGTTCAGCGCCACGAAGGGCCGCGCGGCGCGGCGGCTCATGCGGTGCAGCGCATTGGCCACCACGTCCTTGCCGGTGCCGGTCTCACCCTCGATCAGCACGTCCACCTGGGCATCGGCGATCTGCCGCAGCACCTTGCGCAGCCGCACCATCTCCGGCGTGTTGCC
The DNA here is from genome assembly GCF_001950415.1 of Roseomonas sp. TAS13. NCBI lineage: Bacteria > Pseudomonadati > Pseudomonadota > Alphaproteobacteria > Acetobacterales > Roseomonadaceae > Roseomonas > Roseomonas sp. TAS13. The sequence goes on along the minus strand of NZ_BDLP01000376.1, from coordinate 681 downwards.
CAGCAGCGGGCTGTCCTCCTCGGCCGCCGCCACGGCCCGGGCGAGGCGGCGGTTCTCCAGCACCAGCCGCCGCTTCTCCAGCGCATGCCGCACCGCGCCCATCAGCTCCTCGGCCGGATAGGGCTTGGCCAGGAAGTGGTAGGCTCCCTCCCGGATCGCGGCGACCGCCATGGCGATATCACCATGGCCGGTGATCAGGATCACCGGCAGGTCCGGGTCCAGCCGGCGCAGGCGGCGGAACAGCTCGGTGCCGTCCATCCCCGGCATCCGCAGGTCGGTGACCACGACGCCCGGGAAATCCTCCCCGATCGCCGCCAGCGCCTCCTCGGCCGAGGCGAAGCCGTGGGCCTCCAGCCCCGCCAGGGCGGCGCTCTGGAGATTGGCCTCGCGCAGGAAGGGGTCGTCATCCACGAAGGCGAGGTCGGTCAAGCGGCTTGCTCCAGGGTGATCACGAAAAGGCTTCCGCCGGGCTCCGGCCCGCAAGGGGGCTCCGCCTCCAGCGTCCCGCCGAAATCGCTCACGATGTCCCGGCAGATCACGAGGCCCAGCCCCAGCCCCTCCGATTTCGTGGTGGTGAAGGGCATGAACAAGGACCGCGCCACCTCCGGCGCCAGCCCCGGCCCGTTGTCGGACACGGCGACGCGGACCCGGCCGGGGGCCGGGCCGGGCACCCGCCGCGCC
>NZ_BDLP01000375.1:0-4134 GCF_001950415.1 Roseomonas sp. TAS13 | reverse complement strand
CCCCGCCAGCCTCCCCGCCACGCCCGCCGCCCCACGCCGCAGCCGCCCCGCGCCGATGGGGCGGCTGCGGCGCTGGATGCATGCCCTGGTCCCGCGCGGCCTGCTCGGCCGCGCCCTGCTGATCGTGCTGGTGCCGATGCTGGTGCTCCAGGGCATCGCCCTGCAACTCTTCTACGGCAACCATCTCGACGTCATCTCCCGCCGCCTCGCCGCCGGCATGGCGGGCGAGATCGGCATGGTGGTCGAGATGCTGCAGCACGCCCCGCCCGGTTCCGACACCAGCTGGATCTTCCGCGAGGCCGCCTGGCGCCTCGACCTCTCCATGGCCTTCGAGCCCGGCGCCATCCTCTCCGGCCGCGATCAGCCCCGCTCCGCCTCCCTGCCCCTGCTGCCGCTGGAGGAGGACCTGCAGAACGCCCTGCGCGAACGCCTGCTCCTGCGCTTCGACGCCGATTGGCAGAGCGACCCGCGCAGCATCGTCGTCCGCGTCCAGCTCCCCGACGGCGTGCTGCATGTGGAGGCCCCCCGCAAGCGCCTCTTCACCGGCACGCTCTACCTCTTCGTCATCTGGCTGGTCGGCGCCTCGGCCCTGCTCTTCCTGATCGCCGCCTTGTTCATGAAGAACCAGGTCCGCGCCCTGCGCCGCCTCGCCGCGGCGGCGGAGGCCTTCGGCATGGGCCGCGACCAGGGCCCGGTGAAGCCCGAGGGCGCCACCGAGGTCCGCCAGGCGGCGGCGGCCTTCAACCGCATGCACGCCCGCATCCGCCGCTTCGTCGCCCAGCGCACCGACATGCTGGCCGGCATCAGCCACGACCTGCGCACCCCCCTCACCCGCATGCGCCTGGCGCTCGCCATGCTGCCCGTCCCACCGGACGATCCGGGCTTCGAGCAGGACATCGCCGACCTCACCCAGGACGTGGAGGAGATGGAGCGCATGGTCGCCGGCTATCTCGCCTTCGCGCGCGGCGAGGTGGAGGGCAAGCCCGGCCCGGTGGACCTCGTCGAGCTGGCGCAGAACGTCGCCGCCCGGGCCCGCCGCGACGGCGCCGCCGTCGCCCTGCACGCCCCGGAAACCCTGGTCCTGCCGGCACGCGGCGACGCGCTGCGCCGCTGCCTCGCCAACCTCACCGACAACGCCCGCAAGCATGCCGGCCGCATCACCCTGACGGTGGAGCGCGTGGACGAGCTCTGGGCGCAGGTGATCGTGGACGACGACGGCCCCGGCATCCCGCCCGAACAGCGCGAGGAAGCCTTCAAGCCCTTCGCCACCCTGTCCGGCAGCAGCACCGGCCTGGGCCTCGCCATCGCCCGCGACATCGCCCGCGCCCATGGCGGCGACGTGATCCTGGAGGACAGCCCCCTCGGCGGCCTCCGCGCCCGCATCCGCCTGCCGGCCTGACCGCGGGCCGCGCGCCCGTCATTCGCCGGGTGCACGGCCCGCCATGGCGGATCGCCGCCAATCCCGCGCGTCCACCCCATGGGCCTCATTGTCCTCCGCCGCAGGCAGGCGCACCCTCCCCCATGCCGCCACCGCCGCAACAGGCGGACCGGCAGGGAGTTCAGAACGGCACCGAACCCCCGGAGCCCACCCGGGCGCCGGAGCGGTTCCGCAGGACGTCCAGGGAAGGCAGAACACAATGAGCGTCACCCATCCGGCGCGCCCCATGGCCCCCGCCCCGCCCCCCTTCGCGCCGCCCCTGCCCGCCACCGGCGCCGAGTTCATCAACACCCTGGCGCACTTCCATCGCGCCGAGATGGGCCGCATGGCCGGCTGGCGCGACCGCATCGACCGCACCACCAACTGGGCCATCACCGTGGTGGCCGGCATGCTCTCGGTCTCGCTCTCCACGCCCAGCGCGCATCACGGCGTGCTGCTCTTCGCCATGCTGCTGGTGCTGCTCCTCCTCGTCATCGAGGCCCGCCGCTACCGCTTCTTCGACGTGTACCGCGCCCGCGTGCGCCAGATGGAGCGCCACTACTTCGCCCAGGTCCTGTCCCCGCGGCCCGATCCCGCACCGGATCCCGCACCGGCCGAGGGGCCCAACTGGGCCGCCCTCCTGGCCGAGGACCTGCGCCACCCGAACTTCCTGATCGGCCTGCCGGCCGCCTTCTCGCGACGCCTGCGGCGCAACTACATCTGGATGTTCCTGGTCCTGCTGCTGGCCTGGATCATCAAGATCTCCACCGCATCCCTCCAGCACGACGAACGCGCGGCCGCCGCGCATCAAAGCCTCCCGGACCTGCTGCTCGGCCTGTCCCTGGGCCCCTTCCCCGGCTGGTCGGTGCTGGCCGGCGTCACGCTCTTCTATGCCTGGCTGATCTACGCCGCGCTCCGCCCGCCGCAACACAGCGGCGAACTCGCCCATGGCGAGGTCCATGTCTGACGCCGGCTCTTCCGGGTTCCGGGCGCGCCGTCCTGGCGGCTGCTCCCGGCCCCCTGGCGCGATCCGGCATCGGCACGCACCCACTCACCGGATGCAGGGTCCGCAAGGTCCTGCCGGATGGGTTCCGGGGAAGGCAGCGCCCTCCCCAGGGGCCGCCCTCAGACGTTGAAGCGGAACAGCAGCACGTCGCCGTCCTTGACGACGTATTCCTTGCCCTCGACCCGCATCTTGCCGGCCTCCTTCGCCCCCTGCTCGCCACCCAGCGCCACATAGTCCTCATAGGCGATGGTCTCGCAGGCGATGAAGCCGCGCTCGAAGTCATTGTGGATCACCGCCGCCGCCTGCGGCGCCTTGGTGCCGCGCGTGATGGTCCAGGCGCGCGCCTCCTTGGGCCCGCAGGTGAAATAGGTGATCAGCCCCAGCAGCTCGTATCCGGCACGGATGATGCGGTCCAACCCGCTATCCTCCAGCCCCAGGCTTTCCAGGAACTCCGCCCGGTCGTCGGCCGCCATCTGGCTGATCTCCGCCTCGATCGCGGCCGAGACCACGACCGCCTTGGCCCCCTCGGCGGCGGCCCGCTCGAAGACGCGCGCCGAATGCGCATTGCCGGTGGCCGCCGAGCCCTCCTCGACATTGCAGACATAGAGCACCGGCTTGGTGGTCATCAGCTGCAGCCGCGCCGCCGCCTCTTCCTGCCCCTTCGGCACCGCCGTCCGCGCCGGCTTGCCCTCGGTCAGCGCCGCCACGATCGGCTCGGCCAGCGCCACGAAGGCCGCGCTCTCCTTGTCGCCGTTCTTCGCCTTCTTCTGCGCCGTCCCCAGCCGCTTCTCCAGGCTGTCGAGATCGGCCAGCATCAGCTCCGTCTCCACCGTCTCCGCATCGCGGATCGGATCGACGCTGCCCTCGACATGGGTGATGTCCCCATCCTCGAAGCAGCGCAGCACATGCACGATGGCATCCACCTCGCGGATATTCGCCAGGAACTGGTTGCCCAGCCCCTCCCCGCGCGAGGCGCCGCGCACCAGCCCGGCGATGTCCACGAATTCCAGGCTGGTCGGCACCGTCTTCTGGGACTTGCCAACCCGCGTCAGCTCGTCCAGCCGCCGGTCCGGCACCGCCACCCGCCCCACATTCGGCTCGATGGTGCAGAAGGGATAGTTCGCCGCCTGTGCCGCCGCCGTCTGCGTCAGCGCGTTGAAGAGCGTGGACTTGCCCACATTCGGCAGCCCGACGATGCCGCAGTTGAAACCCATGATCCGTCTTTCTCAATCATCGCCCGTGCGAGGGAGCTGCCGCAGCCCGCCCGGAACCTGTCCCGTTCGGCCCCAGCCATTACGCCGCCCGCGCCCGCAGGGCCAGCCGTAAGGCCCCGGCAGGCCAGCCAGCACGATACCGCAACAGCCCCGGCCCGCATTGCCCGTCCGGCGTTGCGCTGTCCCGGGGGACAAGGCTCCGCCTTTCCCCCGGACCCCCTATCCGCCAGGACACTGCGTGCCCTGGACCCGATGGGTTGGTGCTTGCTGGGGCCGGATCGCGCCGGAGAGCCAGGCTCTCCGGCGGCTGACGCCGCCGCCAGCGCGGACACGGTGTCTTCTTTCTACGAGGAGCCCCGCGTCTCCATCTGCTCCCAGGGATCGAGCCGCAGGCTGACGGCCACCACGCAGAGCCAACGCAAGCCCGGGGTCCGGGGACCGGCTTCGGTCCCCGGCGGAGAGGGGGTCCGGCGGGGGAGGCAGAGCCTCTCCCCCGG
>NZ_BDLP01000374.1:0-4138 GCF_001950415.1 Roseomonas sp. TAS13 | reverse complement strand
GCCTCGCGGGCGATCCCGATCAGCGCCTCCATCTCCGCCTCGCGGTCCGGCGCGGGATCGGCCGGGGGCACGGGCGCCGCCGGGGCAGGGGCGGGCGGCGCGTCGAGGTCGGGGAACTCCAGCGCCGGCCGCTCGGGGGGCGGGGGCTGTGCCGGCACGGGCGCGCGGGTGCCGAGCAGGAGGGGAAGGAAGGCGTCGTCCCGCATCAGGTCAGCATCGCATCCTGGGTCTTGTTGATCTGGATCTGCCCCTGCGCGGCGAGATCCTTGGCCAGCGCGACCATCAGGGCCTGGGCCTCGTCCACGTCGCGCAGGCGCACAGGGCCGAGCGCCGCCAGGTCGTCCTTCAGCATCTTGCCGGCGCGTTCGGAAAGGTTGCTGAAGAACAGCCCCTTCATCTCCTCGCTCGCCCCCTTCAGCGCGAGCGCGAGCTTGTCCTTCTCCACCGTGCGCAGCAGCACCTGCACCGCCGGGCCATCCAGGCGCCGCAGGTCCTCGAAGGTGAACATCAGCGTGCGGATGCGCTCGGCGCTCTCGCGGTTGCGCTCCTCCAGCGCCGCCATGATCCGGCCCTCGGCGGAACGGTCGAGGTTGTTGAAGATCTCCGCCATCGATTCATGCGCGTCGCGATGCGTGGAGCGGGCGAGGTTGCTCATGAACTCCGCCTTCAGCGTCCGCTCCACGCCCTCCAGCGCCTCCTTCTGGATGGTCTCCATGCGCAGCATCCGCATGACGACCTCCATGGCGAAGCCTTCCGGCAGCAGCGCCAGCACCCGCGCCGCGTGGTCGGGGCGGATCTTGCTCAGCACCACCGCCACGGTCTGCGGGTATTCGTTCTTGAGGAAGTTCGCGAGCAGCGCCTCGTTCACGTTGCCCAGCTTCTCCCACATGGTGCGCCCGGCGGGGCCGCGGATCTCCTCCATGATCTGGGACACGCGGTCGGGCGGCAGGGTGCGCAGCAGCATGCGCTCCGTCGCCTCGTAGCTGCCGGTCAGCGTGCCGGTGGAGCCCATGCCCTCGGCGAACTCGCGGCAGACCTCCTCGACAGCCTCGGCCCTCACCGTGCCGAGACGCGCCATGGCCAGGGAAAGATCCCGGATCTCGTCCTTGTCCAGCTTGGCGATCAGCGTGGCCGCCTTCTCCTCGCCCATCGCCAGCATCAGCGTGGCCGCCTTCTGCGGACCCTTCATGCTCATGCTCCTGCTCAGCCTTCCACTTCGGCGGGCGCCAGCCAGCGGCGCACCAGGGCAAGGGTCTCATCCGGATAGGTGTCCACCAGCTCTCCCAGCCTGCTGATGCTGGAGGCGCGGATCTGCCCGTCCACCTGCGTCAGGCTGATCATCGCCTCCCCGCCATCGCCTTCCGCCGGGGGCAGGGCGGGCCGGCCTTCCGGTGCGTCCAGCGCCACCGCCGCCGCCGCCGCGCCAGCCGCAGGGAGCGCAGCGGTGGCCGCGGGCAGGACGGTGATGCGCCGGACCAGGGGGCGGGCCACCAGCAGCAGCGCCAGCAGCACGATCAGGGCATAGACGCCGCTCTCGATCAGCCGCGCGGTGAGGGCCGGGGACAGGTTCAGGAAGCCGCCGGCAGCCTGCGGCATCTCGGCCTCCGAGGCGGCGAAGCGCATGGAGACGAGTTCCACCCGGTCGCCGCGCCGCTCGTCGGCGCCGACCGCGCCGCGCACCAGGGCCGTCAGGCGCTGCAGCTCCTCCGGCGTGCGCTCGCGGAACTTCGGCGCGCCCTCCGGCTGCGGCTCATAGACGCCGTCCACCAGCACGGCGACGGACAGCCGCTTGAGCACCGGGCCCTCGCGCAGCGCGGAACGGACCGTCTTGCCGATCTCGTAGTTGGTGGTCTCCTCGGTGCGGCTCTCCTGCGAGCGGTCGCCATTGCCGCCCGCGGCCTCTGCGCCGGGGAGCTGGTTGGCGACGGAGACGCTGTTGTTCCCGCCCTCGCCGCTGCGCGACTGTTCCTGCGTGCTCTGGGTGGAGCGCGCCACCTGGTTGTCGGGGTCGTAGCGTTCCTCGGTGGTCTGCACACGCTCGGAGTCGAGCTCCACCGTGGCCTCGGCGCGGACCTTGCCGGCGCCCAGCGTGCGCTCCAGCAGCTCCTCGACACCCCGGGCGATGCGAAGCTCCTGCGCGTGCCGCATCTCCTCCTGCGTGCTGGCGGCGGCCGGGCCGGTCAGCGCCTCGCCGCCCCGGGCCAGCAGTTCGCCCCGGCTGTCGATGATGGAGACCGCGGACAGCTTCAGCCCCGGCACGGCGGTCGCCACGAGGTGCAGCACCGCCTGCACGCCTTCCCTGTCCAGCCGCTGCGAGCCCAGCATGCTCAGCACCACGCTGGCCTGGGCCTCGTTGGTGCGTCGGGAAAAGGCCTCGCGCTGCGGCAGGACGAGGTGGACGCGGGCGTTGCGCACGCCGGACAGGCCGCGGATGGTCCGCGCCAGCTCGCCTTCCAGCGCACGGATGCGGTTCATGTCCTGCTGGAAGGGGGTGGTGGTCAGGCTCTCGCCCCGGTCGAAGATCTCCCAGCCGACATTGCCGCCGGCGGGCAGTCCTTCCCGCGCCAGAGCGAGGCGCAGCTTCGGCACCATCTCCTCCGGCACCATCACGGTGCTGCCGCCCGCGCCGAGCTGGTAGGGGATGCGCTGCTTGTCCAGCGACTGCACCACCGCGCCCGCATCGCGCGGGTCGAGATCGGCATAGAGCAGCGCCATCGGCGGGCTGCCGGCGCGCAGGGCCAGAAAGGCGATGCTTCCCAGCAGCAGCAGCGCGACGCCTGCCAGCGCGGCCAGCTGCCGGGGGCCGAGGGCGCGGAACTGCGCCAGAGCCTGGCTCAGCACCCCGGCCTGTCCTTCCATCCGTCCCGCAACCCGTGCATCGCCTGTCTCCGCTCCAGCCTTGGGCCAGCGGGGCAAGTTTTGCCGGGGGCAGGTTAATGGGCGGTTTCCCGTGCGGCGGTGCGGGAGGAAATCGTGCCGGCCGCGCGACCGGCACCGGGGCGGCGGCCTCCGCCCCGGCGCGCTTCAGCCGCGCCGGTCCTGTTTTCGCGGGAACGGCTCCACCCGGCCGGGAGCGGTGGCGCGCTAGTTGGTGATGGAGCGGATGTCGTTGAAGTCGTAGGACGCCTTTCCGGCCAGCAGGGTCATCGCGCTGCCGTCGCGTTCCACCGAGGTCGCGCGGGCGAGGACCGTGAAGCCGAGATCGTTGGCGTTCCCGGCGGAATCGGTGCCGGTGACCTTCAGCGTATAGGCACCGTCGGCGAGCTGGGTGCCGCCGCCGGTCCTGCCGTCCCAGTTCCAGACCGTGCTGTCGCGGCCGAGCTTCACGTCTTCCTCGTAGAGGGTGGCGCCACTGCCGTTCTGCACGGCCACATGGGCCGTCGTCGCCGATCCGGCGGCCGGCAGCTTCGCCTGCGCCGCGCCGTCCTGCAGCGCGAGCTGGCTGCTTTCCACCTCGATGGTGCGGCCCAGCACCTGTGTCGCCGCGAGCTGCGAGGTCTGCTGCAGCGAGATCAGCGTCTCCAGGTTCTTGTTCATGGCGATCTGCTGCTCGACCGAGGAGAACTGCACGAGCTGCGAGGTCATCTCGTTGGTGTCCATCGGATCGTCGGGCGACTGGTTCTTCAGCTGCGTCGTCAGCAGGGTGAGGAAGTTTGTGTAGTTCTCCGACAGCGCGCTGCTGGCCGAGGAGGAGACAGAGCTGCTGGCCGAGGTGGTGCCGCTGACCGTGGTCATGGCGCTGGTCCTTTCAGATGGCGATGTCGAGGAGGCCGCGGGCGGCGAGCCGCGCCGTGGCCGGGATGCCGGTGCCGGCGTCCGTGGCGGCGAGGGTGGGCATGGGCGGGCCGGATGCGCCGTCGCGGCGCGTGCCGCCGCCGGAATCGCCGCTGGACAGCGAGAAGCTCATGCTCAGCCCGCCTTCCGGAGCGAGGCCGGCCTGCGACAGGGCACGGTTCAGCTCCGCGCCATCGCGTTGCAGCAGAGCCAGGGTTTCCGGCCGTTCCGCCTGCACATGGAGCCTGGCCCTGCCGCTGTCGCGTTCGAGGCGGATCGCCACGCGGCCGAGCTCCGCCGGTTCCAGCACCACCTCCACCCGCCCTTCCGCCCCTGTGCCCAGGCCGAGGCCGACCACGACCGG
>NZ_BDLP01000373.1:0-4145 GCF_001950415.1 Roseomonas sp. TAS13 | reverse complement strand
TCGCCTTACGGTGGAGCTGTGCGTAGATGTGATCAAGAGACAGGGGAACTCTGGGGCGACAACGGACCCGCGGCCCGCGCTGCCACGGAGCGCCTCCTCCGCCTCGGCGCGCGCGCCCGGATGGATGCGGACGCGCTGCCCGTCCTGCCGCACAAGCTGCACTTCCTCGCCCGGGCCCCGCTCGGGCCGACGGTCTGCCTGAACCCGTCCTGCGGGCACGACCACGGGTACCGCTACCCGGGTGCCGGTCCTGTACTTGGCGGCCATCACGAGCACTGCCCGGCCTGCAGGACCCAGACCCTGCCGCTCGCCCGCTGCACCTCCTGCGGTGAGACCGTGCTCGCGGCCACCTTCAGCCAGGCGGACAACCGGTTCCGCCCGCTGCGCGACTGGCGCGACCGGGACCCGGAGGACGAGGTAGAGGAAGGCGGCCAGCAGACCTTCTTCCTGGCGCCAACAGGCGCCGGGGCCGACACCGAGCCCTACCAGCTCACGGACGGACTGCGTGAGCCGTCAGGCAGCTTCGCCTGGCTACGCCCTCATACCGCCTGTCCGAATTGCGGCGAGGAGGAGCCGACTTTCGCGCTCATCCGGTCAGGCGACGACAACGCCCTCGGCATCGTGGCCGAGACGGCTCTCGCCTCGATGCCGCCGATGCCAAGCGACGACCGCAACTGGAAGCCTGCGGGCGGCCGCCGACTGATCGCCTTCAGCGACAGCCGCCAGTCGGCGGCCCGCCTCGGCCCGGCGCTCACCGCGACGCACGAGCGGCAGATGTGCCGCTCCATCATCGCTGCCACCCTCCACGAGGCACGCAACGCCGACCGCGTGGTCGCGCGCATCAGGCTGGAGATCAGTCGGGCGCAGGAGGACCTGGAGGCGGAGGATGACCCCGAGGAGCGCGGCATCCTGCAGGAGCGGCTGGACGAGCTCCAGGCCCGGCTCCGGGCAGCCGAGGCAGGCGGGCAGATGGACGACTGGCTCCGCCGCCTGCGCTCCAACCCCCGCGTGGCGGAGATATTTAGTCGGGAGACGGGGGTCACGCACAAACTGGACACCTGGAACCAAGAAGCCTGGGAGCGCAATGCGGCGGAGGTCCGGCGCCGCCTGGACGTGGTGCTGGCCCGGGAATTCGGCGTGCCATCGCCCGCCACCCTGAACCTGGAGACGATCGGCCTCGCCGAGGTGGTCTATCCTAGCATCGATAGCCTCCCCATGCCCGCTGCCCTCCGCGTGCGGCTGCCCGATGGCGAGACGGCGCATCGCCTGGAGGAAGCCTGGCCGCGCTTCCTCGCGGGCATGCTCGACATGGTCCGGCTGTCCCGCTGCGTCACCTTCGGCTCGGCGGAACTCGACATCTCGGCGTCGGTCTTCCCCGTCGGGAAGTGGATGTCCCTCAATGCGACGGGGCCCTTCCTGGTCTCCATGCTCCCGGGCTCGGCACGGGACACCCGGCGTGTCCGCTTCGCGCGTGGCGTCCTCCAGGCGGCGGGCTGCAGCCCTGAGGCCGCGGAGGAGCTGCACCTGCTGGCTCTCGAGGTTGCCTTCAATCAGCTCCTCGACGCCGCCGCCAGCCAGACGCTGCCCTGGCTCGAGCAGGAGGACCGCCAGTCCGGGCCCCAGGTGGCCGTCCCTGCGATCCGGGTGCGGTTCTTCGGCCTCAGCCTCCGGCCCCCGCGCGAGGTCTTCCGCTGCCGCGTCACGGGCGCGGTCTGGCCCCGCGCGGTGCTCGGCTGTGCCCCGATCCGCGGGGTGACGGGCACATTCGAGCCCGTCACCCAGGAAGAACTCGATGCCCACCCCCGCGTCGGGCGGCCGCGGCGCGCCTACCGCGAGGAGGAGGCATTCCGCATCGGCCTCTGGGCCGACGAGCACTCGGCCCAGCTGGAGACCGACGAGAACAGGCGGCTCCAGAACCTGTTCGCGGCAGGCATCCGCAACGTACTGAGCGCGACCACCACCATGGAGGTGGGCATCGATATCGGCGGCCTCGCGGGCGTGCTGATGGCCAACATGCCGCCGGGCCTTGCCAACTACCTCCAGCGTGGCGGCCGGGCCGGTCGCCGGGCGGACGGGGCATCGCTCGTGGTCACCTACGCGCGGCGCCAACCCTACGACCAGGCGGCCTTCGACGACTTCGGCTCGTTCTTCCGGCGCGAGCTGCGGCGAGCCAACGTCATGCTGGACCGCCCAGCGATCGCCTGCCGCCACCTCCACGCCCTCCTGCTGTCCGAGTTCTTCCAGGCGATCCGCCCGGTGGGCGCTAAGGCCGGGGCGATGAACGCCTTTGGTCGGATGGGTGGCTTCTGTGGGGTCCGGGGGCTGGACTTCATCCCCGAGGACCGGGTGGGCACCCCGACGCCCACCCGGCCCAACCCGCTGGATCCGGGCCTCCGACGCCCCGAGGCGTGGTGGCGGGCCGAGGACGAGCCTAGCCTCGAGCGCGCCTTCAGGACCTTCCTCGGGTGGCTGGCGGGCCAGGCCGGGTCTCCCATCGCACAGCGGGCCGTCTGGCTCGCCCACGGCACGGCTGCCGCCAACCAAGTCCAGGACTGGCAGCGCTTCGTGGATGCGGTCCATGCGGAGTTCGCCGAGGCATCCGGCGAGTGGCAGGACGCCTATGAGAGGATCGTGACGGCCTGGGAGCAGGCGGCAGCCGACGCCTCCAACCGTAGCAACTCGCGTTCCGTGCTGAACGCCCTGGCCCGGCAGGCGCGGGAGATGCGCCAGACCACGGTGGTCGAGGAGCTCGGCAACCGAAAGTTCCTCCCCCGCTACGGCTTCCCGATAGGGCTCAACACCCTCTTGGTGAACTCGGACCGGGATGACGAGCAGTCCTTCAAGCTCCAGCGCGACGGTGCTGTGGCCATTGCCGAGTACGTCCCGGGCTCGGTGATCGTCGCCGGTGGCCGCTATATCCGCTCGCGGGGCGTCCAGCGGGGCTTCGGCCAGAACAGCGAGGAGTCGGTGGGCATCACCCGCTGGCGCTACATCTGCGACGACGGCCACTCGAAGTGCGACCACGTCATGGTCGAGCAGGATCCGGTCTGCGGCGTGGAAGGCTGCACCGCCCGCATGAACCGTTCACCGCAGCGGCTCCTGATCCCGCGCTATGGCTATGCGACCGCGGTCTCGGAGCCGCCGTCATGGTACGGCCAGCGGCAGGTGGTCGGCCAAGTGGAGACGGTCATCAACCATCTCGAGGGACGCCAGACGGAGCATTTGGTGGGCTTTGGCGGGCTGCCCGCGCTCCGGGCGGCGCTGCTCGAGAACGTGGAGCTGATCTTCGCCAACCCCGCCGACGCCGAGTGCGGCTTCGCCGTCTGCACATCCTGCGGCTTCAGCGAGGCCGAGGAGCGGCCCGGCATGGCAGGCACGGTCGGCTTGCCCGACCGCTTCCGGAACCATGTTCCGCTCGCCCGGCGCGGGCGGGGGCGGGACGACATCTGCCGGGGCACGACGGCTGCCTCCCCGCCACTGCGCAACGTCGTCTTCGCGGCCCGCCAGTTCACCGACGTGGTGCGGTTCGACTTCGGCGACTTCGACGGCGCCGACGCCGCGGCGCTGGTCACCGCCGGGCACGCGCTGGCGCAGGGGGCCGCGGAGCTTCTTGAGCTGGACCAGCGTGAGATCCGCATGATGGTGGACGGCACCTCCAGCGGTGGCCGCGTTGTGCGCGTGTTCGATGCCGTCGGGCATGGGGCAGGCCACATCCCTGAGGTATTCCGGCGTGGCACGGAGTGGCTTGAGGCGGCGGTCAGAGTCCTGACCCGGTCACCCGCGCACGATGCCCGGTGCATGACGGCCTGCATTTCCTGCGTGCTGTCCTCGGTGTCGCAGAACGACGCCCGTGCGGGGCTGCTCGACCGCCATGCGGCGCTGCGCCTGCTCCGCGACCGTCAGGCGCAGCTGGTCGCACGGCTCCCGTCCAGCACCACGCAGGTACCGGAACCCGCCATAGCGGCTTCTGGTGCAGCGGTACTCATGGGGCTACGGGCCCAGCAAGCTGCGGGCCGGTTGTCAATCGGCACTGAATTGGGACCCCAGATCGGCACGCAAAAGGGACCCTCTTGTGAGGTGTGTTGAGGGGGCGTTCAGGCGCGGTTCTTGAATCGCCAACTATCGTTGCCGGTCTCGACGATGTC
>NZ_BDLP01000372.1:0-4167 GCF_001950415.1 Roseomonas sp. TAS13 | reverse complement strand
GCCAGAGCGCCACCGGGGCGGAGCGGCGCCCGGCGGAGATCACCAGCGCCGGCGCGCCTTGGCGCAGTTCCGCCTGTGCCGCCGGCGCGAGCCCGGCCAGGGTCGGCCAAGGCCAGGGGATGCGCGCGAGGGGGCCCCAGGCGAGCGGGACGGTGCGGAAGGGCTCGCCCAGCCGTTCCTCCAGCCGCTCCGCGATGCCCAGGGCCTGGGCCGCCGTGCCGGCGCGGGGATCGGCCAGCACCCAGATGCGGGGCGCCGCCATGCGATCGGTCATGGACGGGACACGGCGCGGAGGCTAACCCACGCCAGATCAGGAGAACCACGCATGACTGCCCGACACGCCTCTGACTGGGACCGCGATGCCGCACTGACCACCGCGCGCATCCTCTTGGAGATCAAGGCGGTCAACTTCCGGCCCGAGGAGCCTTACACCTTCACCTCCGGCTGGAAGAGCCCCGTCTATATCGATTGCCGCCGGATCATCTACTTCCCCCGGGCCCGCCAGAAGATCTGCGAGCTGGCGGTGGAGAAGATCGGCCGCCACATCGGCTACGAGACCATCGAGGCCGTGGTGGGCGGCGAGACCGCCGGCATCCCCTATGCCGCCTGGATCGCCGACCGCATGATGGCGCCCATGGCCTATGTGCGGAAGAAGCCCAAGGGCTTTGGCCGCAACGCCCAGATCGAGGGCGACGTGCCCGAGGGCAAGCGGACGCTGCTGGTCGAGGACCTGACCACCGATGGCGGCTCCAAGATCCGCTTCACCCAGGCGCTGCGCGACGCGGGCGCGATCTGCGACCACACCTTCGTCGTCTTCTTCTACGGCGTCTTCCCGGGCGCCTTCGACACGATGAAGGAGATGAACCTCAGCCTGCACCACCTCGCCACCTGGTGGGACGTGCTGGAGGTCTGCCGCGAGCGCCCCTATTTCGAGGAAAGCGCGCTGCGCGAGGTCCGCAAGTTCCTGGAGGACCCGGTGAGCTGGTCCGGCGCGCATGGCGGCGTGAGCAGCGCCGAGGAAGCCAAGGCGCTGATGAAGGCCAAGACGGAGGGCTGAAATCCCGGGACGCCGCCCAAGGGGGCGGTGTCCCCTTCCCCCCCAGGGGCGCGCGCGCCGAGTTCCAAAACCGGCCGCCTTGTGTTGGAGTCCGCGGACAGCACCGGAAGCAGGGAGCCGACACCTCTTGGGCCAGGACCACGCAGAGCCGCCGCCACGCCCCGCCGCCCGCCACGCGGGCCGCCGTTCGCTCCTCCGCGCCTCGCTGCTCTCGCCTCTCGTTGCTCCCCTGGGCCTCGCCCCCTCCGCACGGCCTGCCCGGGCGCAGGGTGCGCGCGACAGCCTGACCATCGGCATCACCCAGTACCCTTCCACCCTGCACCCGAACATCGAGAGCATGATGGCCAAGGCCTATGCGCTCGGCTTCGTGCACCGCCCGCTGACGGCCTACGGGCCGGACTGGAAGCTCCAGGCCCTCGGCTGCGAGACCCTGCCCAGCCTGGAGAACGGCCTTGCCGCGCTGGAAACCACGCCCGGGGGCAAGCCGGGGATGCGCGTCACCTGGCGGCTGCGGGAGGGCTGGCTCTGGGGCGACGGCACGCCCGTCACGGCGGAGGATTTCCGCTTCGCCTGGGAGGCCGGGCGCAGCTTCGAGACCGGCTTCGGCAATGCCGAGTTCTACCGCAGCGCCTATGAGTTCCTCGCGCCCGATCCGCGCACCGTCACGCTGCGGTTGGACCGGCTGTCCTTCGACTATGGCTCGGCCGGGAATTTCGTGCCGCTGCCGGCGCATCTGGAACGTGCCCGCTGGGAGGCCGACCGGCGCAACTACCGCTCCCGCACCCTCTACGACACGGACAGCACGAATCCCGGCCTCTGGTGCGGCCCCTACCGCGTCACGGCGGTGCAGCCGGGCAGCGGCCTGACGCTGGAGCGCACCGAGCACTGGAACGGCCCCGCCCCCGCCTTCCGCCGGATCCTGCTGCGCGCCGTCGAGAACACCGCGGCGCTGGAGGCGCAGCTCCTGGCCGGGCAGATCGACATGGTGCCGGGCGAGATGGGCTTCCCGCTGGAACAGGCGCTGGCGCTGGAGAAGCGCGAGTCCGGTCGCTTCCGCCTCTTCACCCGCCCGGGCCTGGTCTGGGAGCATATCGACCTGCGGCTCGACAACCCCGTGCTGGCGGACCGGCGGGTGCGGCAGGCCCTGCTCTGCGGCATGGACCGCGCCCGCATCGCGCAGACCCTCTATGGCGGCCGCCAGCCCCTGGCGCGCAGCGCCGTGCATCCGGACGACCCGATGTACGGCGCGGAGACGCCCGACTGGCCCTTCGACCCGAAGCGCGCCCAGGCGCTGCTGGAGGAAGCCGGCTGGAAGCCCGGACCTGGCGGCATCCGCGTCCATGCGGGGGGCGAGAGGCTGAGCCTGGAGTTCAACACCACCGCCGGCAACCGCGCGCGGGAACAGGTGCAGCAGATCGTCCAGGGCATGTGGAAGGCGATCGGCGCCGAGGCCCGCATCCGCAACGAGCCGCCGCGCGTGCTGTTCGGCGAGACCCTGTCGCAGCGCCGCTTCACCGGCGCCGCGCTCTTCGCCTGGGTCAGCAGCCCGGAGAACGTGCCCCGCAGCACCCTGCATTCCAGCGAGATCCCCATCGCCGAGCGCAACTGGTCGGGGCAGAACTATCCGGGTTTCCGGGATGCGGAGATGGATGCGCTGCTGGAGGCGCTGCCGCAGGAGCTGGACCCCGCGAAGCGCAGGCCGCTCTGGGCGCGGCTGCAGGCCATCACCGCCACGGAGCTCCCGGCCCTGCCGCTCTGGCACCGGGCGGAGGCGCATGTCTGGCCGCTCTGGCTCTCGGGGGTGGAACCGACCGGGCACCTGAACCCTTCCTCCCTCTGGGTCACGGGCTGGAAGGCGGGCTGACCCCGTGCTTCGGCTGATCGGCTGGCGCCTGCCGCAGATGGCGCTGTCGCTGGCGCTGCTGTCCCTGCTTGCCTGGCTGGCGATCGGGCTGATGCCGGGCGACCCGGTCTCGCTTGCCGCGCTGAACGACCCGCATCTCACCGCCGAGGATGTCGCGCGGCTGCGCGCGCTGCACGGGCTGGACCAGCCGCTGCTGCTGCGCTGGTGGGCCTGGGCGCAAGCGGTGCTGCGGGGCGAGTTCGGCTATTCCCGCCTTTATGCCCGCCCGGCGGCGCAGATCCTGCTGCCGGCCCTGCGATCGACGCTGGAACTGCTCGGCGCTGCGCTGCTGCTGTCCGCCGGGCTCGGCGTGGCGATGGGGATGCTGGCGGCGCTGCGCCCGCGCCTCGCCCCGGCGGTGGAGGCGGTGGCGATCCTGGGCCAGTCGGTGCCCGTCTTCTGGCTCGCCATCCTGGCCATCCTGCTCTTCGCGGTGCGGCTCGGCTGGCTGCCGGCGGGCGGCACGGCGGAGGCGGGCTGGCCGGCGGAATGGCGCTTCGCCCTGCTGCCGGTGGTGACGCTGGCCTTCCATGGCCTCGCCGCCTATGCGCGGCACACGGCGGCGGCGATGCGGGGCGTGCTGGGGCAGAACTTCATCCTGGCGGCGCGGGCGCGCGGAGCGGGCGGGGCGCGCATCGCCTGGACCCATGCCTTCCCCAATGCTGCCATCCCCGTGCTCGTCATCGCGGCGGTGGATGTGGGGGCGCTGGTCTCCGGCGCGCTGGTGACGGAGACGGTCTTCGCCCGGCCCGGCATGGGCAAGCTGCTCTACGACGCGGTGATGGGCAACGACTACAACCTCGCCCTTCTCGCCCTGTTGCTGGTGGCACTGGTGACCATGCTGGCGACGCTGGGCGCCGACCTGTTGCAACAGGCGCTGGACCCGCGCCTGCGTGGGGAGGAGCCGCGATGATCCGCTTCCGCCTCGGCCTCGTGCTGCTGGTGGCGCTGCTCCTGCTGGCCCTGCTGGCCGGGGCGATCAGCCAGGCCCTCGGCCTCGATCCGGAGGCGCAGGACCTCCTCGCGCGCTTCGCGCCGCCCTCGGCGGAGCATCCCCTCGGCACGGACGAACTGGGGCGCGACCTGCTGGCGCGGCTGCTGGCCGGGGGGCGGGTCTCGCTCGCCGCCGGGCTGGCCACCGCCCTGCTCGCCACGGCGCTGGGCACGGGGATCGGGTTGCTGGCCGCCTGGCGCGGCGGCTGGCTGG
>NZ_BDLP01000371.1:0-4188 GCF_001950415.1 Roseomonas sp. TAS13 | reverse complement strand
CCACGCGGAGCCAACTCAGGCCCGGGGTCCGGGGACCGGCTTCGGTCCCCGGCGGAGAGGGGGTCCGGCGGGAGAGGCAGAGCCTCTCCCCCGGCGGGCAGCCACGGAGCGCAACGCCCGAACACTCAGGAGACGCCGCCCGCCCTGTCCCCGCCCGCGAGAAAACGCCGCAGCCGTTCCGAGCGTCCGGCGCGGAAGATCTCCGCCGGCGAGCCTTCCTCCTCGACCAGCCCCTGGTGCAGGAAGACGACACGCGAGGAGACGTCACGGGCGAAGCCCATCTCATGCGTGACCACCAGCATGGTGCGCCCTTCCTCCGCCAGGGAGCGCATGACGCGCAGGACCTCACCCACCAGCTCCGGATCGAGGGCCGAGGTCGGCTCGTCGAAGAGCATCACCTCCGGCCGCTGCGCCAGGGCGCGGGCGATGGCGGCGCGCTGCTGCTGACCACCGGAAAGATGCGCCGGGTAGTGGTCGCGCTTGTCGGCGATGCCGACGCGTGCCAGCAGTGCTTCCGCTTCCGCGACGCATTCGGCACGCGGGCGCTTCTGCACATGGACCGGCACTTCGATCAGGTTCTCCAGCACCGTGCGGTGGGACCAGAGGTTGAAGCTCTGGAAAACCATGCCGATGCGCGTGCGCAGGCGGTTCACCTGCCGCATATCCACGGGCCGCGTGCCGTGCCGCGTGTGGCGCAGGGCAATGGCCTCGCCCGTGATGCTGACCTCGCCGCTGTCGGGCACTTCCAGCATGTTGATGCAGCGGAGCATGGTGGACTTGCCGGAACCGGAGGAGCCGAGGATCGACAGCACCTCGCCCCGCCGGGCCTCCAGCGAGATGCCCTTCAGCACCTCCAGCGGGCCGAAGCTCTTGCGCAAATCCCGCAGCCTGACGACGGGCGCGTCGCTCATGCGGTCCCTCCCTTTCCGATGGCCGCCGCCAGGGCCGGGGGCCGCCCGGGGTCCAGCCGGCGCTCCAGGGCATGGACGAGGCGCGTCAGCACGAAGTTGATGACGAGGTAGATGGCCCCGGCCACGGCGAAGACCTCGACCGTGCGGTAGCTCTGCGCGATCAGCTTCGCCGCGATACCGGTGATCTCCATCAGCGTGATGATCGACGCCAGCGAGGTGGCCTTCACCATCAGGATCAGCTCGTTGCCATAGGCCGGCAGGGCCTGGCGCAGCGCCAGCGGCAGCACCACGCGCCGCAGCAGCAGCCAGCGCCCCATTCCGGCGGCGCGTGCGGCCTCCATTTGCCCGCGCTGCACCGAGGCGAGGCCGCCCCGGATGATCTCCCCGCCATAGGCGGCGGTGTTCAGGGTCAGCGCGATCACCGCGCACCAGGTGGGATCGCGCAGCACGGGCCAGAGAAAGGACGTGCGTATCTCGCGGAACTGGCCGAGGCCGTAATAGATGAGGAAAAGCTGCACCAGCAGCGGCGTGCCGCGGAAGACGAAGATGTAGAAGCGCGCCGGCCAGTCCAGCCAGCGCAGGCCGGACCGCCGCATCGCCGCCAGCAGCAGCGCCAGCACGGCGCCGAGGGCGACCGAACTCGCTGCCAGTTGCAGCGTCAGCGGCACCCCGGTCAGCAGGCGCAGGAAGGTGTCGGCGAGGAAGGGAAGATCGAGGGACAGGTCCATCAGCCTCTCCTCAGCCCACGCAGGGCGTGCCGCTCAGCCCGCCGCAATCCCCAGCCGGAGAGCGAGGAGATGACGAGATAGAGGATCGCCGCCCCCAGAAAGAAGCTGAAGGGCTGGCGCGTCGAGCCCGCGCCGATCTGCGCCTGGCGCATCAGCTCCACCACGCCGGTGACGGAGATCAGGGCGGTGTCCTTCAGCACGATCTGCCAGACATTCCCCAGCCCCGGCAGGGCATGGCGCAGCACCAGCGGCGCCACGATGCGGCGCAGGCGCAGCAGCCGCGGCATGCCGGCGGCAAGGGCGGCCTCGATCTCGCCGGCCGGCACGGCGCGGAAGGCACCGCGCAGCACCTCGGTGTGATAGGCGCCGCAGATCACGCCCACCGCCAGCGTGCCGGCGAGGAAGCCGGGCAGGCTGAAGAACCCCCCGGCGCCAAGGAGATGCGCGAGCGGCGTCAGGATGGCGGAGGAGCCGAAATAGAAGAGGTAGATCACCAACAGCTCGGGGATGCCGCGCAGCATCGTCGTGTAGGCATCCGCCAGCGTCCGCAGCAGCCTTCCGCCGCCGAGCTTGGCCCAGGCGCCCAGCGCCCCGATGGCCAGCCCCACCAGAAAGCCGGACAGGGCGACGGCGAGCGTCACCAGGGCGGCCAGCAGCATGGCGGCGCCCCAGCCCTGTGGGCCGAATCCCATCAGATCGAGGAAGCCCGGCGGGTTCATGCGGTTCCTGTCCCCCTGCCGCCCTGTCGCAGCAAGGACCATGCCGCCGGGGAGCGGACAGGCTGGCTTCCGCCCCTGCCGGCCGTGCTCAGGCGATCCGCTCCAGATCCTCCCGCCGCACCGGATGCAGTGGCGCCTCCCCGATCAGGAAGCGCTCGATCCCGGTGAGGCCGAGCGCGGTCATGCGCCAGGGCTTGCTGCCGGAACGGCGTGGACCCTCATCATCGGCTGCCCCCGTATCACCACCAATGCTTCCGCTCCGCCGATCGCAGGGCGCTTTCCAGATCGGGCAGGTCCTGGTGCCAGAGCCGCTCCCATTCCAGGCTCAGCAGCCCGGCATAGCCATCCGCGCGCAGAGCGGCCATCAGCGCCTCCATGGGGAATTCCCCTTCGCCCGGCAGGACGTAGCTGTAGCCGAAGCGTTCGCTCGGCCGCGAAACGCTGTCCTTCACATGGATATGCGCGACATGCGAGCGCAGCATCCGCCACGCCTCGACCGGATGTGCGCCGCCCTTGCGCCAGGTGTGATGGGAATCCCAGAGGATCAGGCACCCCGGCTCCATCTCCAGGAAACGGCGCAGCGTCGCGGGATCGGCCAGCGCGTCATGCGTCTCGACGGCGATCTCCACGTGCCAGCCCCGCTCCCGCCGCAGGTGCCGCCACCAGGACAGCGTCTCCCGCGCCTCCTCCAGCTCCGCCGCATCCCCGATGCGGCCGCCGTCGAAGACGCGCAGGCTGTCCACGCCCATCGCCTCGGCCCAGGGCAAAAAGCGCAGGAAGGCGTCGCGGTCCCCAGGTCCGTTGCCGATCAGGCGCAGCGAGGTGCCGATGGCCGCCACCCGTACCGGTGCCTCCGCCAGCCGTGCCGCGAGGCGCTCCGGACTGCCATAGCGCCGCTCGAACAGGCCGGGCAGTTCTACCGTGCCCTCCAGCGCGCGCAGTTCCACACAAGGAATGCCGTGCCGTGCCGCGAGGGCCAGCACATCCTCCAGCGCCAGCTCCGCGCAGCCCAGCGTGGAAAAGGCGCGCCGCATCGCGGCTTTTCCGGGTGCCGTCATGGCCGGGGCGATGCCCGGTTCGCCAAGGGGCGCCCCGCATCCTCGGGCTCGCCGCAAGGCAGGAGCCGGAAGGCGGACAGCACAGCGCGCCGGGTGATGCAGGATGCCTGCATGACGTTCTCCCTCACGGTTCTGACCGTCTTCTCTCCGGGCCGATGCCCGGCGCGGCCGCCTCCGCCGAGGTAACCGTAGGGTTACCTCCTGGCCTGGTCAATGAAACCCGGGCCGCCCGCGCCCCGCTCCTATCCTGGCCGGAACTGCACCAGCAGCCGCCCGTGCAGGGCCGAGACCCCCACCTGCGCCCGCACGCCGAAGACCGCCTCGATGCGCTCCTCGGTCAGCACAGTCTCCGGCGGCCCGGCGGCGACCACGCGACCGCCCTGCATCAGCGCCACCTCGTCGCAGTACATGGCGGCGAGGTTCAGGTCGTGCAGCGCCACGATGCTGGTCACCGGCAGGCGCGCCACCAGCCGCAGCAGTTCGAGCTGGTGCTTGATATCCAGATGGTTGGTCGGCTCGTCCAGCAGCAGCTCGGTCGGGGCCTGGGCCAGGGCGCGGGCGATCTGCGCGCGCTGGCGCTCGCCGCCGGAGAGGGTCTGCCAGCGCTGTCCGCGCAGCGCCTCCAGCCCCACCTGCCGCAGGGCCGCGCTGACGGCCGCCTCGTCGGCCTCCGTCCAGCCGGAAAGCGGGCCGCGATGCGGCACGCGGCCGAGCCGCACCACGTCGAGCACGGTGACCGGCGCCTCGGTCACCGCATGCTGCTCGACGAAGG
>NZ_BDLP01000370.1:0-4210 GCF_001950415.1 Roseomonas sp. TAS13 | reverse complement strand
CGTCTATGGCGGCGTGCGGGTGGAGGACCACTGGATGGGCGATGGCCGCGCGGAGGCCCGGCCGGCGGATCTGCGCCGCGCCCTGGGGCTCTACCGCGCGGCCTGTGGGGTGCAGTTCGCGGCGGTGCTGGCGCTGGCCGGGGCCGCCGCCATGGCGGGCTGAGGGGCCGCCGGCGCGGTCAGGCGGCGATT
Source organism: Roseomonas sp. TAS13 (assembly GCF_001950415.1). Classification (NCBI taxonomy): domain Bacteria; kingdom Pseudomonadati; phylum Pseudomonadota; class Alphaproteobacteria; order Acetobacterales; family Roseomonadaceae; genus Roseomonas; species Roseomonas sp. TAS13. Next base: position 4,018 of record NZ_BDLP01000370.1, on the reverse strand, counting down.
TCCCGCGCCTCGATCCCGTAGCGGAAATGCACGGGGTCCAGGCAGTCCGGCTGGCCGTTCGCGGTGAAGGCGCAGGGGTACATCAGGAAGGCGAAGTTCGGCTTCTGGTTGCCCATGGCGCCCGGCAGGATGATGTCCGTGGCGCTGTTGTAGCCGACCCAGTTCATCTCCCAGGAGCCGAAGAGGGTTTCGCGCAGGGCACGGATCCCGGCGCTGTCCGGGGCCAGCCTTTGCTCCAGCATGACCTTGCGCACATCGGCGGGATCGAGGGGGAACCAGCCGGCATCCTCCAGGAAGACCTCGGAGCGGCAGTGCTGCGCCCTGGAGACGTCGCCGCTGGCGCCCAGCGTCCGGAACTGGCGCGAGCCGGCGACGCGGACGCCGTACACGTCGCGGGCGGGGAAGCCTGCCGCCCGGGCGAGGCCGGTCATGAGCCCGTTGATATCGGCGCACTTGCCGCTCAGCCGGCCGCTTTCCAGCATGCCGCGGACATCGCCGAAGCCGCAGCCCGGCGTCTCGGGATCTCGGGTCGTGTGGTCCACCACCCAGTCGTAGATCGCCCGCAGCCGGGCTCGGGGCTCGTCCAGGCCGGCGGTGATGCGCTCGGCGGTGTCGCGCACGATGCCGTCCGTCTGCACGCTCTCGGTCGGCCGGGTCCAGAAGCGCCGCTCGGCCAGGGTGACCGGCACGGCCGGGTCATGGCCGTCGCGGTCGCGGGTGGCCACGCGCTGGACCAGCTCCGCGCTGCGCGGGCCGTCGGAACCCGCGTCCCAGCTCATCTTCAGCACCTCGGCGCCGTACTGCGCGTCCCGCACCACCCGCGCCTGCCCCGTGCCCTGGCAGCGGGTTTCGAGGACGGTCTGGTAGCCGCCGGCCGTCTGCGCCAGGGGCAGCCAGAGCTGCGCTGCGCCCGGGGCGTCCAGCAGGCTGACGCGGGTGACGATCTCGAACTGGCGCCAGCCCGGCATGGCCGCCAGCCGGGCCGGGGCCGCCGTCTCCGCCCGTGCCGTTCCGGGGCGCTGGGTGCCGGCCGCCAGGGTGGTGACGGTGGCGATGGTGGCGGCGGAAGCCAGGAAGTTGCGGCGGTTCATGGGTTTCATCCCTCCGGCCATGTCTGAAAGGCCATGCCTGTGGGAATCGTCTCCCGCGCCCCGGTCCGCCCGTCAACGCCGTGGCGATCAGAAGACCGCCAGCGCCCCCAGGGGGCCGGAGGTCATGCCCGCCCGGCGATCCGCAGCAGCGCCGCCACGTCCACATGCCGTTCCAGATGCGCCGCCAGCGCATCCAGCGCCGCATCGACCTCGGCCTCGTGCCGTCGCGGGGCGGCTGCGAGGCCCAGCCGGCCCAGCCAGGCCGCGCGCTGCGCGTCATCGCCGAACAGCCCGTGGACATAGGTGCCCGAGACCAGCCCATCCGCCGAGACGGCGCCGTCCAGCCGGCCATCCGCCAGCCGCAGCAGCGGGTTTGCCGCGTCCGGGCCCGCCGTGCGGCCCATGTGCATCTCGTAGCCGGTGAAGGGCGCCCCGTCCGCCAGGGTCGCGCCGCCGGCCGGGCACAGCCGCTTTTCCCGCGTCAGCACCGTCGCCACGTCGAGCAGGCCGAGCCCGTCCACGCCGCCGGGCGGACCCTCGATGCCCTCCGGGTCCTCGATCCGCCGGCCGAGCATCTGGTAGCCGCCGCAGAGCCCCAGCACCCGCCCGCCGCGCCGATGGTGCGCCAGGATGTCGATGTCCCAGCCTTCCTCGCGCAGCACGGCGAGGTCGGCGATCGTGGCCTTGGAGCCGGGCAGGACCACGAGGGCGCAGTTCCCCGGCAGGGGCGTGCCCCGGCGCAGCAGCAGGAGCTCCACCCCGGGCTCGGCGGCCAGCGGGTCGAGGTCGTCGAAATTGCTGATGCAGGGCAGCACCGGCACGGCGATCCGCAGGGGGGCGCCGGGGTTGCGCGGGGCCGCCCCGAGGGCGGTGAACAGATCCTGCGCGTCCTCCGCCGGCAGGCGGCGCGCCGCATCGGTGAAGGGCACCAGCCCCAGCGGCGCCCAGCCGGTGCGTTGCGCGATCGCGTGCATCCCTTCCGCGAAGAGCGTGGGGTCGCCGCGCATCCGGTTCACCAGGAAGCCCCGGATCATCGCCGCATCCTCCGGCGGCAGCACGGCCTGCGTGCCCACGAGGCTGGCGATCACCCCGCCCCGGTCGATGTCGCCCACCAGCACGACCGGCGTGCCCGTGGCGCGGGCGAAGCCCATATTGGCGATGTCGCCCGCGCGCAGGTTGATCTCGGAGGCGCTGCCCGCCCCCTCCACCAGCACGAGGTCGGCTTCCGCCCTCAGCCGCGCGAAGCTGTCGAGGACATGGGGCATGAGGCGGGGCTTCATCGCCTGGTATTCGCGCGCCCGCGCCGTGGCGAGGACGCGGCCCTGCACCACCACCTGGGATCCGGTCTCGCTCTGCGGCTTGAGCAGCACGGGGTTCATGTGGACACTGGGCGCCACGCCCGCCGCCCGCGCCTGGAGGGCCTGGGCGCGGCCGATCTCGCCCCCATCCGCGGTGACGGCGGCGTTGTTGGACATGTTCTGCGGCTTGAAGGGCCGCACCCGCAGCCCGCGCCGCGCGAAGAGCCGCGCCAGCCCGGCGACGAGCAGCGACTTGCCCACCGAGGAGCCGGTGCCCTGGAACATCAGGGCCACCGGCATCAGAACTCGATCCCCTGCTGCGCCTTCACCCCCGCCGCGAAATGGTGCTTCACCAGCCCCATCTCGGTGACGAGGTCCGCCGCCTCGACCAGCGCGGGCGGGGCGTTGCGGCCGGTGGCGACGACGTGCAGGCCGGGGCGCCGCGCGCGCAGCGCCGCGACCACGGAATCCGTGTCCAGATAGTTGTAGCGCAGCGCGATGCAGAGCTCGTCCAGCACCAGCAAAGCGAGGTCCTGCCGCGCCATCAGCGCCAGGGCCTTCGCCCAGGCCGCCTCGGCCGCCGCCACGTCGCGGGCGCGGTCCTGCGTTTCCCAGGTGAAGCCCTCGCCCATGCTGTGCCATTCGACGAGCGGGCCGAAGCCCTCCAGCACATGGCGCTCGCCCGTGCTCCAGGCGCCCTTGATGAACTGCACCACGCCGCAGGGCCGCCCATGCCCGACCATGCGCAGCAGCAGGCCGAAGGCGGCGGTGGACTTGCCCTTGCCCGGGCCGGTGTTCACCAGCAGCAGGCCCTTCTCGATGATCTTCGAGGCCACCTCGGCATCCTGCACCGCCTTGCGCTTCTCCATCTTCGCGCGGTGGCGGGCGGCCTCCTCGCCGTCCGCGCTCACTTCACCACCATGGGGATGCCGGCCACGGTGAAGACGACACGCTCCGCCCGCTCCGCCAGGCGCTGGTGCAGGATGCCCGCCGCGTCGCGGAAGCGCCGGGCCAGGGCGTTCTCCGGCACGATGCCGAGGCCGACCTCGTTGGAGACCAGCACCGCCGGGGCGGAACGCTGCGCCAGCGCCGTTTCCAGCGCCACCGCCGCGGCCTCCAGGTCACGCTCGCCCAGGATCAGGTTGCTCAGCCAGAGCGTCAGGCAGTCCACCAGCACCGGGCGGTGCCGGGCGCGCAGCAGGGCGGCGGGCAGGTCCAGCGGCGCCTCCACCGTTTCCCATTCCGGGCCGCGCCGGCCGCGGTGCTCGGCGATGCGGGCGCGCATCTCCTCGTCGAAGGCCTGGGCCGTGGCGATGTAGAGCCAGGGCTTCGGCAGGGGACCGAGCAGCGTCTCCGCGTAGCGGCTCTTGCCGGAACGGGTGCCGCCCAGGACCAGGGTCAGCATCGGGGTGTCGGGAGGATCGGCAGCCATGGCTTTCCATTGACAGGGCCGGGCCGCGAAGACTACCCCCGCAGCCGATGGTCCCCCGCCGGCGGCGGATGCCTGTGGCGGGGGTGAAAAGGGAATGCGGTGAGGGCCATCCGGTCCGAATCCGCGGCTGCCCCCGCAACTGTGAGCGGAGAGCGGCCTGCCAAACCGCCACTGGCGTGCTGGCCTCGGGAACGGGG
>NZ_BDLP01000369.1:0-4217 GCF_001950415.1 Roseomonas sp. TAS13 | reverse complement strand
GTGCGTAGATGTGATCAAGAGACAGGCCCTGCCCTGGGCCGTCAGCGGCCGTTTCGAGGCGCCACACGGCCCCTTCGACCTCGGCACCGGCACGCCGCCGGAAGGGCCGATGGACAAGCGCGTGCTGCGGCTCAACGACGGGCCGGTGCGCTCCCAGGCGGAGCTCGGCGCGCTGGTCGCCGCGGTCTGGCTGACGCCGCAGATGGACCGGCTCTTCCAGGAGGGTGCCTCCGGCCGCCGCCGCTTCCTCGACCGCCTGGCCTGGGCGCTGGAGCCCGGCCATGCGCGCGAGGTCGCGGGCTACGAGACCGCCATGGCCGGGCGCAACCGCCTGCTCTCCGAAGGCCGGCGTGACCCGGCCTGGATCGCCTCGCTGGAGGATGCCATGGCCCGGCACGGCGTGGCCGTGGCCGCCGCGCGCCGCGCCCTGATCGCCCGGCTGAACGCGGCGCTGGAGGCGGGCACCGCCGGCGCCTTCCCGGCCGCCCGCTGCGCCCTGTCCTGCGAGATCGCCGCGATGCTGGAGGAACAGCCCGCCCTGGCGGTGGAGGATACGCTGCGCGAGCGCCTCGCCGTCAACCGGGGGCGCGATGCGTCGGCGGGGCTGGCGACGGAGGGCCCGCACCGCTGCGACCTGCTGCTGCGCCACCTGCCGCGCGACCTGCCGGCCGAGATCTGCTCGACCGGCGAGCAGAAGGCGCTGCTGGTTTCCGTGATCCTGGCCCATGCCGCGCTGATCGCCGCCGCGCGCGGCTTCGCCCCCCTGCTGCTGCTGGACGAGGTGGCGGCGCATCTCGATGCGGCCCGCCGCGTGGCGCTGTTCGAGGCACTGGCCGCCCTGCCGGCGCAGTGCTTCCTGACGGGCACGGACCCGGAGGTCTTCGCGCCTCTCCAGGGCCGTTCCCAGGCCTTTCTGGCCGGCCACCAGGGCCTGTGCGCCGCCTGATCTTTCCTCACCCCGCTCGGGCCTGTCCTGGCTGGCGGAAAATCCAGCTTTGCCAAGGGAAAAGCCGAGGATTCCCGATGCGGCGGGGCCCCGGAATCCCTATATTGGGCGGGAGCTTCGACTACGGTTTTCCGAAAGGTTCCAGCACCTGATGTCCGACCCCGCGCTTCCAGAACAGTCCCCTTCCGGCCAGGAGGGCGGGGAAGCCTATGACAGTGCCTCCATCACCGTGCTGCGTGGCCTGGACGCCGTCCGCAAGCGACCGGGCATGTATATCGGCGACACGGATGACGGCTCGGGCCTGCACCACATGGTCTTCGAGATCGTGGACAACTCCGTGGACGAGGCCCAGGCGGGCTATGCCACCCATGTCGATGTGGTGATCAACGCCGACGGCTCCGTCACCGTCACCGATGACGGCCGCGGCATCCCCGTGGACCTGCATGTGGAGGAAGGCATCTCCGCCGCCGAGGTGGTGCTGACGCGGCTGCATGCGGGCGGCAAGTTCAACCAGAACTCCTACAAGGTTTCCGGCGGCCTGCACGGTGTCGGCGCGGCGGTGGTGAACGCCCTGTCCGAGCGGATGGAGGCACGCATCTGGAAGAATGGGCGCGAGCACGTGATCCGCTTCGCGCATGGCGATACGGTGGCGCCGCTGGAGGATATCGGCCCCTCCGGCCATCCCACAGGCACGCAGGTCACCTTCAAGCCCAGCGCCGCGACCTTCTCGAAGACCGATTTCGACTATGAGCGGCTGGAGAAGCGGCTGCGCGAGCTGGCCTTCCTCAATTCCGGCCTCCGCATCACGTTGCAGGACGACCGGCCCGTGGAAGGTACCGCGGAAGGCGCGGCCGAGCCGCGCCGCACGGTCTTCCACTACGAGGGCGGGCTTGCCGCCTTCGTCGAATATCTCGACCGTTCCAACAAGCCGATCTTCTCGCCCCCTGCCGCCGCGACCGGCGAGCAGACGGTGGAGCGCAACGGCGAGAGCAAGACGATCCGCGTCGAGTTCGCGCTGCGCTGGACCGACAGCTTCCACGAGACCATGCACTGCTTCACCAACAACATCCCGCAGCGGGATGGCGGCTCGCACCTCGCGGGCTTCCGCCAGGCGCTGACGCGGGTGCTGGGCAAGGTGGCGGAGCAGGCGGCGAAGAAGGACAAGACCGCGCTGTCCGGCGAGGACATGCGCGAGGGGCTGACCGCCGTGCTCTCGGTGAAGGTGCCGGACCCGAAATTCTCCTCCCAGACCAAGGAGAAGCTCGTTTCCTCCGAGGTGCAGCCGGTGGTGCACTCGGTCGTCGCCGATGCGCTGGACCATTGGTTCGAGACGCACCCCAAGGAAGCCAACGAGATCGTCCGCAAGTGCCTCGATGCCGCCGCGGCGCGCGAGGCCGCCCGCAAGGCGCGCGACCTGACGCGGCGCAAGGGCGTGCTCGACATCTCCTCCCTGCCCGGCAAGCTCGCCGATTGCCAGGAGCGCGACCCGAGCAAGGCGGAAATCTTCATCGTCGAGGGTGACTCGGCCGGCGGTTCCGCCAAGCAGGGTCGCGACCGCGCCTTCCAGGCGATCCTGCCGCTGCGCGGCAAGGTGCTGAACGTCGAGCGCGCGCGCTTCGACAAGATGCTGTCCTCGGAGCAGATCGGCACGCTGATCACCGCACTGGGCGCCGGCATCGGCCCCGACCCGGCGAATGGTGGCTTCGACCCCGCCAAGCTGCGCTACGGCAAGATCTGCATCATGACCGACGCGGACGTGGACGGCTCCCACATCCGCACGCTGCTGCTGACCTTCTTCTTCCGGCAGATGCCGGAACTGATCGAGCGCGGGCATCTCTTCATCGCCCAGGCACCGCTCTATCGCGCCAAGCGCGGCAGTGAGGAACGCTACCTCAAGGACGATGCGGCGATGGAGGAGTACCTGCTGGAGAAGGCGCTGCACAACGCGGCGATGACGCTCAGCGACGGCACGGCGCTGGAGGGTGAGGCGCTGCGCGAGGAGGTGCAGAAGCTGCGCGAGGTGTCGCGCCGCATCCGCCGCGCCTCCGGCAACCTGCCGCTCTGGATCGGCGAGCAGGCCGCGCTGGCCGGTGCCATGGCCGTGGCCAATGACGGTCAGGCGGCGCAGGCCCTGGCACGGCGGCTGAACGAGCTGTCGCTGGAAACGGAGCGCGGCTGGTCCGCCTCGCTGGACGAGGCCGGGCTCAAGCTGGGCCGCACCGTTCGCGGCGTGGCCGAGCGCTATTCCCTGGAACCCGCCCTGCTGCGCGGCGCCGATGCGCTCTGGCTGGAGGAGCGGCGGGAGTCCCTGGCCGGGCGCTACGGCAGCGGCGTCACCCTGCGCTTCGAGGGGCGCGAGGACCGTTCGGCCGGTCCGCTCTCGGCGCTGGACCGCGTCTTCCAGCAGGGCCGCAAGGGCCTGACCATCCAGCGCTTCAAGGGGCTGGGCGAGATGAACCCGGACCAGCTCTGGAAGACCACGCTGGACCCGGCGGCGCGCACCATGCTGCGGGTGAAGGTGGATGACGCCGACGAGGCCGGGCAGATCTTCGCCACGCTGATGGGCGACGTGGTCGAGCCGCGCCGCGAATTCATCGTCGGCAATGCGCTGAAGGTGGCGAACCTGGACGTCTGACGCCCGCCCTGCCCATCGCGGCGGACAGGACGACCGATACCGGCAGGGCCGGGCCTTCCGGGGCCCGGCCTTTTTCCTGCCCATCCGGCTGGAAAGGGCAAAAAACCTCTTTTTGTAAGATCATTCCAAAATTTAGTCCAAAACTGTCTCTGAAAGGTGCATAAGCCTCGCAGGGGAGATGCGATGGACCGTCAGGGACGAGAAGATCGCCATTCAGAAGGGCCGAGGCACCGAGCCTGCCTTCGGTTGGCGACCCGCCTCGCGCTTCTGCTGCCGGGCCTCCTCCTGCCCGTTCTTCCGCCGGCCCTCGCGACGGCGCCGGCCCAGGACAATGCCGTGGCCGCCCTGCCGGTCCAGGCTTCTCCCGGTCGCACGGGGGCCAACGCTTCCTTCGAGGCGCTGATGCGCGCCGGGGACCAGGCGATGCTGCGCGGCGACGTGTCCCGCGCCCGGGCCATCTACCAGCGGGCCGTGTCGCTCGACCCGCAATCCTCCGCCGCCTGCCTTTCCCTGGGCTCCACCTACGACCCGAACATGCTGGCCACGATCGAGGCCCGGGGCGGCGGGCTGATCGACGCAGCCAAGGCCCGCGAGTGGTACGAGCGCGCGCGGGCGCTGGGCCATCCCGCCGCCGAC
>NZ_BDLP01000368.1:0-4248 GCF_001950415.1 Roseomonas sp. TAS13 | reverse complement strand
TCGCCTTACGGTGGAGCTGTGCGTAGATGTGATCAAGAGACAGGCTGCGACCGGCGGGGTTCTTGATCTGCAGCGTGACAGAGGTTCCGCGGGCGACCGGGCTCGCGGCGGCCCCGGTCATCGTGTTCTCCGCGCCGGGTGCCAGCTGGACGACCTGGCGCGACTGCCCCGAGCCGACCAGGGCCGAGGCCGTGTAGCCCGCCGCGGGGACGGGCTTTCCGGCCTCGTCGTAGAGGTGGACGGTCAGTGTCCGCTCGGACGTCAGCAGCTCGGCGTGGACGCCCACCACGTCCTGCATCTTGCCGCCGTGCGGGCCCTGGTCGCCGTGGCTGTGACCCTGCTGGGCCAGGGCGCCCGTGGAGAGTGCGGCGGCCGCGATGGCCGCGAGGATGGTCCTGCGCATGTCATAGATCCTTGGTGACTGGGGTTGGTCGAACCCGGTGGCCGCCGTTCCCGGCGGCCACCGGCACGCTCACTCGGCCGGGGCGTGGCCCGCCCGGGCGGGCGCCTCCTCGGTCGCGGGCGCCTGCACGCGGCCGAACATCACGTACAGGGCGGGCAGCACCAGCAGGGTGAGCAGCGTCGCGGTGATCAGGCCGCCGATGACGACGGTCGCCAGCGGCTTCTGGACCTCCGCCCCGGGGCCGGTCGCGATGGCCATGGGCACGAAGCCCAGCGACGCGACGAGGGCGGTCATGGCCACGGGCCGCAGCCGGGTCATGGCGCCCTGGTAGACCGCGTCCCGCAGGGACAGGTGGCCCCGCAGGATGAGGTCCTTGATGGAGGTCGCCATCACCAGCCCGTTCAGCACCGCCACGCCGGACAGCGCGATGAACCCGACGGCCGCTGGGACCGAGAACGGCATGTCCCGCAGCCACAGGGCGAGCAGGCCGCCCGAGAGCGCCAGCGGCACGCCGCTGAACACCACCAGCGCGTCACGCACGGAGCCCAGGGCCGCGTAGAGGAGCACCAGGATCAGCAGGAAGCAGGCGGGCACCACGATGGTCAGCCGCTCGCGCGCCTTGGCCAGGTTCTCGAACTGCCCGCCCCAGGTGACGGTGTAGCCGGGCGGCAGCTGCACCTCGCGCTCCACCCGCGCCTGGGCCTCGGCCACGATGGAGCCGATGTCCCGGCCTCGGGCGTTCGCCTGGACGACCACCCGGCGCCGCCCCTGCTCGCGGCTGATCTGGTTCGGCCCCTCGACGACGCGGAGAGTCGCCAACTGCTGCAGGGGCACCGAGGCGGCCGGGCGCCCGGCCACGGGCGGCAGCGGCACCGGCAGGCTGCGGAGCGTCTCGAAGTTGCCCCGCAGGTTCTCCGGCAGCCGCACCACGATGGCGAAGCGGCGGTCCCCCTCATAGACCATTCCCGCCTCGCGTCCGCCGACCGCGGTGGCCACCACGGCCTGGACGTCGGCGACGCTCAGCCCACGGCGTGCCACCTCCGCCCGGTTCACCGTGATCTCCAGGAAGGGCAGGCCCGTCGCCTGCTCCACCTTCACGTCCTCGGCGCCGTCGATGCCGTTCAGGATGTTCGAGATCTGCCCGGCCACCTGGAGCATCGGGCCGTACTCGTCGCCGAACACCTTCACGGCAAGGTCGCCGCGCACGCCCGCCAGCAGCTCGTTGAAGCGCATCTGGATGGGCTGGCTGAACTCCATCGCGTTGCCGGGGATGCCCGCGACCGACGCCTCGATGCGCCGGACCAGCTCAGCCTTCGGCAAGGACGGATCGGGCCACTCCGAGCGGGGCTTGAGGATGATGAAGGTGTCGGAGGCGTTCGGCGGCATCGGGTCGGAGGCGACCTCCGCCGTACCCGTCTTCGAGTAGATGACCTGCACCTCGGGCAGGCGGGAGATGCGGCGTTCCAGCACCGACTGCATGGCTTGGGACTGCTGCAGGGAGGTGCTGGGGATGCGGAGCGCCTGCATGGCGAGGTTGCCCTCGTCCAGCGTCGGGATGAACTCCTGCCCGAGCCGGGAGAACAGGCCGAGGCAGGCGACGAAGAGGAGGGCGCCCGCCGCGACGACGGGGAACGGGGCGCGCAGCGCGCCGCCTAGGAGCGGGGCATAGGCGTGCTTGAGGCCGCGGACGATGGCCACGTCCTTCTCCTGCACCCGGCCGCTGATCCAGATGGCGATGAGGGCCGGGACCAGGGTCAGGGAGAGGATGAAGGCGCAGACCAGGGCGATGATGACGGTCAACGCCATCGGGATGAACATCTTGCCCTCGACCCCCGTGAAGGTCAGGAGCGGCGCGTAGACGAGGATGATGATGGCCTGCCCGTAGAGCGAGGGCCGGATCATCTCCTTGGCGCTGTCCGCCACGGTCTGGAGGCGCTCCGCGACGGTCAGCAGGCGTCCCTTCTCGTGCTGGCGCTCGGCGAGGTGGCGCAGGCTGTTCTCGGTGATGATGACGGCGCCGTCGACGATCAGGCCGAAGTCGAGCGCGCCGAGCGACATCAGGTTGGCCGAGATGCCGCCCCGGACCATGCCGAAGGCAGTCAGCAGCATCGTCACCGGGATGACCAGGGCGGTGATGATGGCCGCCCGGATGTTCCCGAGCATCAGGAACAGGATGACAATGACCAGCAGCGCGCCCTCGCCGAGGTTCTTGGCGACGGTGTGGATGGTGGCATCCACCAGGAGACCGCGATCCAGCACCGTGACCGCCTCGACGCCCCGCGGCAGGGTCCGCCGGAGATCGTCCACCTTGGCGTGGACGGCCTCCGCGACAATTCGGGAGTTCTCGCCGAGGAGCATGAGGGCGGTGCCGACCACCATCTCCTGCCCGTTGCCGCTGGCGCTGCCCGTCCGCGGCGCCTGGCCGATGGTCACCCGCCCGACGTCACGCAGCAGGATGGGCACGCCCTCGCGGGTGGCGACGACCACCTGCTCGAGTTCGGCCACGCTCGTGACCCGGCCGCCGGAGCGGACGACGAGTCCTTCGCCGCCCCGCTCCACGTAGCCCGCGCCGGTCGAGACGTTGTTCCGCTCGATGGCCGTCGAGAGGTCGGAGAAGCTCAGTCCCAGGGCGATCAAGCGGGCCGGGTCGGGCTGGACCACGTACTGCTTCGTGTAGCCGCCGATGGCGTCCACGCCCGCGACACCCCGCACGTTCCGGACCTGTGGCCGGATGATCCAGTCCTGGACCGTTCGGAGGTAGGTGGCCCGGTCCGCCTCCGTGGCCAGGCGCTCGCGCTCAGGGGTCAGGTAGCTGCCGTCGGCCTGCCATCCCGGCTGGCCGTCCGGCACGACATCGCCCTGTTTCCTGGGCGCGAAGTTCACCGTCCACATGGTGACTTCGCCGAGGCCGGTGGAGACAGGGCCTAGACGCGGCTCTACCCCCTCCGGCATGGCCTCCCGTGCCTCGATCAGCCTCTCCAGCACCTGCTGGCGGGCGAAGTAGATGTCGGTACTCTCGGTGAAGACCGCCGTGACTTGGCTGAAGCCGTTACGGGAGATGGAGCGCGTGCTCTCCAGCCCGGGGATGCCCGCCAGCGCCGTCTCGATCGGGAAGGTGACCTGCTTCTCGATCTCGTAGGGCGAGAGCGAGGGCGCGAGGGTGTTGATCTGAGCCTGGTTGTTGGTGATGTCGGGCGTGGCGTCGATGGGCAGCCGCGTGACCGACCATGCGCCGATGCAGGCCGCGATGAGGGCCAGCAGCACCACCGTCCAGCGGTTGCGGACGGAGAAGTCGAGGATGGGTCCAATCATGTCCGGGCGGCTTTCAGTGCGCGTGCCCGGCTTCGGACTTGCTCAGCTCGGCCCGGAGCGAGAAGGCGTTGGCCACCGCGATCTCCGTCCCCTGGTCCAGCCCGAAGATGACCTCGTAGCCGTTCGCGTCTTCGCGCCCGGTCTCCACCTCCCTCAGCTCGAAGCCCTCCTCGTTCCTCACGAAGACGACCTTCTTGCCCTCGACCTCCTGCACGGCGTCGCGCGGAACCAGCGCGTCCACCTGCTGCTCGGCCGTGGAGAGGTGGGCGGTGACGAAGCCGCCCGCCCTCCACACGCCCTCGGGATTTGCGATCTCGGCGACCGCTCGGGCCGAGCGGGTCTCGGGATCCAGGACCGGGCTGAGGAAGACGATCTTGCCCTCGGTGCGTGCCTCGCCCTCCCCGGTGACGAGCACCGTCTGGCCCTGGCGCGCCATGGGCAGGTCCCGCGGCGGGATGGTCAGCTCGACCCAGAGGACCGAGAGGTCGGCAACCGCGAACACCTCGGCGTCCGCGGCCACGGAGGCGCCCAGC
>NZ_BDLP01000367.1:0-4257 GCF_001950415.1 Roseomonas sp. TAS13 | reverse complement strand
CGGGGCGGCGCCGGGTAGCGGCCGCTGCCGAGGTCGAACAGCAGGCCGCCGATGGCACCCAGGTCGTTCGACAGCAGGTTGCGGTGCTTGGCGTTGAGGGCGAGGATTCCTTGCCGCATGGCCAGGTACTCGTCCCACCGGCCCAGCTTCACCTTCGCGCCGGTGAGGGCGTTGTAACCGTTGACAATGGCGGTGTTGAACGGCGGCACGATGGTGGGATGCAGGAAGTAGAGGAGGTTGGCGACCGCCGGACCGAGGCCCTTGATGGCTTTGGCGTCGATCTCCCGTACGGCGGCGATAACCTGCAACTCGGTGTTGCAGCAGACGCAGGTGTCGAGCAGGCGGCCGAAGGCGCGCTGGTTCTCCGGGTTCTCATAGATGTCGGGGATGCGGAGCTTCGGCTTCCAGAGGAAGGCGTGGTCCGCACCCTTGAAGATCTGCCGCTGCTCTGCGACGGAGTGGACCACGGTCTCCAGGGACGATCCGCGGTAGGCGACGCCAAAGGTCCCGGCCTCTATCTCGGTCACAACCTGCTGGATGCCGCGCCTGATAGAGCGGAAGTTCTTGACCCGCTCCTCCCAAAGAAACCAGCTCCGGTAGGTGGCGCCGGGGTCGTCGCGCCAGCGCGTCAGCAAGGGGGTCATCACATCGGGCGAACTCGCCCACGGTCCTCCAGAGTTCAGGAGGGCTGCCGAGACTTGCATTTCTTCGTTCCGAGGCCCGCCGAAACTGGCGGTGTGTTCCCATGCAACGATGATCCAGGCGAAGTCTACTCGCAAGAGGGTCGGCAGTTCCGGCGGTCTGGCGTGGTGCGTGATGGCGACTTGCGCTGCCAGCATCTGGGGTGCACCACGCCATCTCCAAACAGCAGCACCGGCCATCTCGCGGACGAGCGATCTTGCGGTCCCGGCGGACGCTTGAGGGCGGGTAAACACTAGCTCCTCATTTACATCAATTTGTTGCGGCGCGTTGCGCGGGCTGACTTGGAGGCACCGAAATTCCGTTTGAAATCCACTGTTTGCTTAAAGACACCACATCCCTCGATAGCGTCCCGGCCCTTGTGCCGGACCTTCAGCGTCTGGCTGGACCAAACCCTCTCTCCGGATGGGAGTTTTGCGCTGAGCTGTGTGAGGCGGTCCGAACTGCTCGGCTCCGCTTGACTCAGGTTATAGGCCGCATCCAGGAGACAGCCTGATGCATGTACAAGAGATGATAAGCTCGCACCCGCATGTGCAGGGCAGTACCAACGACGTGCTCATCCGGTGCATCGAGGAATGCTACTCGTGCGCGCAAACCTGCACTTCATGTGCCGATGCCTGCCTCGGTGAGAAGATGCTCGAGCAGCTGACGCAGTGCATCCGTCTCAACCTGGACTGCGCCGACGTCTGCGCTTCAACCGGCTCGGTCGCGACACGCCGGACCGGTTCCAATGAGCAAGTGATCAAGCAGATGTTGACCGCTTGCGAGACTGCTTGCCGTCTCTGTGGCGAGGAATGCGAGCGCCACGCCAGCCACCATGAGCACTGCCGGATCTGTGCTGAGGCCTGCCGCCGCTGCACGCAGGCGTGCCAGGAGGCGGCCCGCAGCATCACCTGATGCACGGTGTCCGGCGACCCACGCAGGGTGCGTTGGAAGCTGCAACAGAGTCAGCGGCACGGCCGGGCGCCGAGCGGTGCCGGGGGTGTGTTGTCCTCGCCAGCCGGTGGGCGCCCGAGGGCCACCTTTAAGGAACTGCGCCCGTCGTGAGGCGCGCACTTGAAAGGCCGAGTTTTCGTGCCGGAGGGGAGCCGCGCCCACTCTCCTACGGTGAACGCCTGAGCATGCCTCGTCATGGAGAACACGATGAGCATTGCGGACCTGAACTCTCGCGCCGGTTTCTTCCTGTCCTTCTTGGGAGACTTCGTCGCAGATGCCCAACGTCGTGCAAGCGATGGCCTGAATCTCGACTTCCACAGCGGTGACACCTTCTACGACCTCGCAGTCGGCGGCAGCGCGGACGACCAGATTGATGGCAGCAGCGCCATCAACTTCTCCTGGGGCCTGGGTGGTGCCGACCGCCTGGGCGGCGGTGAAGAAGACGATGTGCTCCATGGGGATGCGGGAGCGGACCTCATCTCGGGGAACTTGGGCGCCGACGAGGTCGAGGGTGGCCCGGGGAACGACGCCCTCTACGGTGGCCTCGGCGCCGACACGGTGCGCGGCGGTCCGGGGAACGACTACCTTGACGAGGGCGAGGGCCACAGCACCGTCGATGGCGAGGGAGGTGACGACACCTTGGTCGGAGGCGGTGGCCCCGACGCCTTCATGGTCGGCCGCACAAGCGGCGACGACGTCATCAAGGACTTCACCGCGGGCCCAGGGATGTTCGACCACCTCGCGATCATGGACGGCCTGCGGTGGGAGGATCTGTCGTTCGCCGACACGGCAGACGGTGTGCGGATCAGCTGGGAGGGCGGTTCCGTCCTGCTGGAGGGTGTAGCCCGGTCCGAACTCGCCCAGGATGACTTCATGTTCGCGGATTCACCGGACCTCCCTCCGGGCCTGCGGGATCCTGCGGGACCAACTGCGGAGCGGGCGACGCCGAGCGTGGCGGGGCCTGAAATCTCCGGCAATGAGGAATCCGGCCGGTTGTTTGACTTCCTGGCAGACACCCTGTTCTCAAACCAGCGGTTGAGTCTCGACTTCGACGAGTACGCGGTGACACGGGGCACGGACCGTGCCGATGAAGTCACCGGGACTGAAATGTCGGACACGGTATCCGGCCTGGGCGGCGACGACAGCGTCTCGGCCCTCGGCGGGGACGACCACATCCAGGGTGACGATGGCAATGACACGCTGGACGGCGGGGACGGCCGGGACCGCGTGGTTGGCGGGGGCGGCGATGACCGGCTGTTGGGCGGGGCCGAATCCGACGAGCTGATGGGAGGCGACGGGGACGACTATCTCGACGAAGGGGCGGCGCACGGCATGCTGGAGGGCGGCATGGGCGATGACACCCTCGTCGGCGGTGCAGGGGCCGATGCCTTCATGGTGTCGCCCGACAGCGGCAATGACGAGGTGCTGGACTTTGTGGCCACAGGGGATGCCCAGGGTGCCTTCGACCACATCGCCTTCATGGGCATCCGAGCGGATGACGTGAGCGTCCAGGATACGGATCGTGGCGCCCTTGTGAGCTGGGACGTTGATGGAGAGGTCGGATCCGACGGATCCATCCTGCTGGTCGATGTTCCCCTTAGCAACTTGCGGCAGAGTGACTTCATGTTTGAGGACGCGCCGCAGTTCGTGGCCGGAGTGAGTGACTTCGGATCCTGGTACATCTTCCCGGACAGCTCAGGCCCCATCGCCTGAGAGCACGCCCCGGCAAACCTCGGGCAGCGCCTTGAGGAAGGCCGGGGCGAACCGGCCCTAGGTCGTTCAGGAACATCTGTCATCCCAGTGAAATATCTTGATGTGGGGCGGCAAAGCGCCCGCAATGTGCACCCCCTATCTTGGCTTTGTCGGCGGGAATCGCTGACCCTGAGCTTCGCGCCCGGGGTGATATTGCGGGCCGTCGAGCGCAGCTGCTCCTCGGCCGCTTTGCTCGCAGCTGCAACCTCCGCTTGGGAGCGCGCCGCCTGTTCGGCCTGCTGGCGCTGTCTCTTGGTCTCGGCATCATCGCAAGCCGCTAGGGTGAGCGCCGTCATCAACAGCGACGCCATGATCCTCAGGCGCATGCATCAGCCCTTTGCTGTGGGATGGCTCAGGAAGCTGCAACGCGAGCAGGACCCGCCCGAAGGGCTGGTCTTGCTCAAGTGTGACCGCACCATCGCGTGCGAGTTCGAGCCCCGCCACAAGGGTGCTGGCCAGCGCTGCCCGGATCCGGATGGGCCGGTCCCTTGCGCTGTCTGGAATCGGCGGCAAGCAGTGCTCCAGCGGCAAGGCTGCCGGGGTCTGCTGGAGCAGCACGGTGATGCGCCTGAGGGCGTCCGGGATGCGCCAGAAGTCGGGCAGCGTGGGCCGGTAGGAGGGTGGCGGTTCGGCCCCCTGCCCTTCCCGCCCCTCCAGCAGGGTGAGCGTCGCCTCCAAGAAGCCGACATAGAGCTCCGCCTGCGGCCGGGCCTGCGGTGGGGTGGCTTGCCCGCGTCCGAACACCCCCTGCCCGAGCTGCGGCCGTGCCGCGAGCCAGGCCGCCGCCGCCCGCATGCGGGCAAGCTCGTCCAGCAGGTCGAGCTTCCGGGTGGCGGCCGCCTCCGCCGCTTCGGCCTCCTGCGCGTTGGC
>NZ_BDLP01000366.1:0-4270 GCF_001950415.1 Roseomonas sp. TAS13 | reverse complement strand
GCTTCAGGCAGCGTCGGATCTCCCGAAGGGACTTGCCCTCGGCTGTTCGACGATGGACATAGGCTTTCGTTTCGGGATGGGAGCGCATCCGGACAACGGCCACGCGGTGCAGCGCAGCGTTGGCTCGTCGGTTGCCGCCCCTGTTGAGACGATGGCGGGTGGTCTTGCCGCTGGATGCCGGGATGGGACAAACGCCGCAGAGCTTGGCGAAGGCGGCCTCTGAGCGGATACGCTCGGGATTGTCGCCAAGGACGATAAGCATCTCCGCGATCGTGCCGACGGCGATGCCCGGCGCCGCCATTAAGGCCGATGCCTGGTGACGAACCAGCCTTTCGAGCGCATCGTCGAGTTCGCGGATCTCGGCGGCGAGGGTGAGCCAGCGCCGGGCCAGCATGCGCAGTGCTGTCAATCAGCATCCAAAATTGACCCCTGATAAGCGTGCAAGATTGACCCCGGATCTGGGTTTCCGACGGGGGTTCTGGATGGGCTAGTTGCGGTTTCTGAACCGCCAGCTGGCGTTGCCGGTCTCGATGATGTCGCAGTGATGGGTGAGGCGGTCGAGCAGAGCCGTGGTCATCTTGGCGTCGTTGAACACGGTGGGCCATTCGGCGAACAGCAGGTTGGTGGTGACGAGGATGGAGGTCTGCTCGTAGAGGCGGCTGAACAGATGGAACAGCAGCTGGCCGCCGGACTGAGCGAAGGGCAGATAGCCGAGCTCGTCCAGTACCACGAGGTCCAGCCGTGTCAGCTGCTCGGCCAGGCGACCGGTCTTGCCGGCGCGCGCCTCGGCTTCGAGGCGGTTCACCAGGTCGATGACGGTGTAGAACCGGGCTCGGCGCCCCAGGCGGATGCAGCTGAGCGCGATGGCGACCGCCAGATGCGTCTTGCCCGTGCCGGTGCCGCCCACCAGCACGGCGTTTCGCTGGCTGTCGAGGAACGCGCCGGTGGCCATGTCGCGCACCAGTGCCTCGTTGATCGGGGTGTCCGTGAAGTCGAACTCGGCGATTTCCTTGATCAAGGGTAGCTTGGCGATGGTGACCTGGTAGCGGATCGAGCGCGCCTGTTTCTCAGCGATCTCGGCCTGCAGCAGGTTGCCGACGAGTTGCTGCACCGGATGCTGACGTTTGATGGCGGCGCTGAGCAACTCGTCATAGGCGGCTTTCATTCCGATGAGCTTGAGTTCGCTCATCAGCTCCAATACCTGATGTCGTTCCATGGCCTTGGCTCCTGAGTGTATCGTAGCGGCCGCAGTCGGCGATCGGCTCGTGCCGCAGCCGGAGTGCGTCAGGGGTGGGGATGCTCGGCGCCGCGACCTCGGGCCGCTGGCGCGACAGGGCGTTCAGCACCACGTCACTGCTGCACAGGCCTGCCCCCAGGGCCTCGCCGCAGGCCGCCTCCACGGCCGACAGCCCGTCCAACAGCACAGCCTGCAGGATCGCCACCATCTGCCGGTCGCCATCGGCGGTTCCGCGAAGCCGGCTCTGCACCCGGCCCAGGGCACCGGGCAGCACCCAGTCCTTGAACGGGGCGCCGTTGCGCAGCGCGCCGGGCTTGCGCGCCAGCACCGGTACGTAGTGCCAGGGGTCGTAGACGATCTGCTCGCGGCCAAAGCAGCGCGGGTGCTCGCCCACCACCTGCCCGTCCTGGCTGATGACGATCCTCTCGGCGTAGGCGTGCACCTCGACCGGCCGCCCCACGGCCTGGGACATGACCGAGTACTTGTTCTTGTCGTACATCACGAGACAGGTCTTGGAGACGGCGCAGGTGCGGGCATTGAACCCATCGAAGCTGCCGGCATAGGGGAGCAGGGCTGGCCGTTCCTGCTCGAACATCTCCCAGACCGGGAGGTCACGGCGCTCGGGATGCGGGTGATTGCGGGCGTGGTCCACGCACCTCTCGAGCAGCCATCCATTCATGTCATGAAAGCTCGGGAACTTCAGGCGTGGCTTGAAGAACCGGTTCCGCACCAACCCGACCTGGTTCTCGACCTGACCCTTCTCCCAGCCCGAGGCCGGTGTGCAGGCAGTCGGTTCTACCAGGTAGTGACTGCACATCTGCAAGAACCGGCGGTTGAACTGACGCTCCCGCCCAGCTCCCACGACATCCACCGCGGTACGCATGTTGTCGTAGATGCCGCGCTGGCAAGCACCCCGAAAAAACGCGAACGCCTTGTCGTGCGCGTCGAACACCATCTCCTGGCTCTCGCGCGGGTAGGCTCGCACGAACAGCATCCGGCTGTGACAAAGACGGACCTGTGCCACCCGCACCGCCATGGTGGCGCCGTGCACCACCACGACCTCCTGCGACCAGTCGAACTGGTAGGCCTCGCCAGGGGCAAAGCTCAGCGGAATATAGGCATCCGAGACAGCAGTCCCGCGCTGACGCTGCCGCGCCCGGGCGTAGCGGCGGACCGTGTCGTAGCCGCCGGTAAAGCCTCTCTCCTGCAGGTCCTCGAAGACCCGGATCAGGTCGAGCCGTTCGCGGCTGGGCAGGCGCTCATTGGCACTCAGCCGCCGCTCCAGCTCCTCCGTCCACGCCCCGAGCTTGGGCCGCGGCTGCACCTGCCGCTCGTAGGTGAACTTCGTCTCACCCGTGCGCAGCACACGCCGCACCGTGTTCCGCGCCAGGCCCATCTCGCGCGTGATCTGCTTGATCGATTTGCCATCAACAAAGTGAGCCCGCCGGATCCGGGCAATCATGTCCACGCTCAGCATCTCCCCCACCGCTCCTCTCCAGGAACGGCAGCATCTCAAATCCGGGGGGGTAGTTTTGGACGCCGATCACCCCTCCAACAGGGTTCCTATTCCATGCCGATCCACACCCGCCCGAGGATGACCACCTGGGCGTGGTGGAAGACCCCCCTTTTTCTGCCTCCGGCAGAAGGCGGCGCGCTGCGTAGGCCAGGGTGGAATAGTGCGGCACCTTCCACAGCCCGAGAGCCTTTCGGAGCTCCCCCCATTCGGCCACCAGGGTAACGAGGCCCCGGTAGTCAGTCCGCAGGAACTGGCGCAGCGTTGTAAGCGAGGCCTGCAGGCCCTCGCGGTCATCGGTTGACGCTGAGGCGCGTTCTTCGGCGGCCCATCGCCACGGCATGAGCTCGTCGATCCGGCTGTTGGGCCAGCCGTTGACGAGGCGGGTCAGCATGTCGGTGAAGTAGCGCTGCGGGTCGACGCCGTTCAGCTTGCAGGTTTCCACGAGCGATGCGACGGCGGCCCAGCGTGCGCCACCATCGTCACCGGAGGCGAACAGCGCGTTCTTGCGGCTGAGGCAGATCGGGCGGATGGCGCGCTCGACTGTGTTGGTGTCGAGCTCGATGCGGCCGTCGTCAAGGAACCGGACGAGGCCCTCACGGTGGTTCAGCGCGTAGCGGATGGCCTGCGCAGTCGGGCTGCCACCAGGCAGAGTGGCAAGCCGCTCCGTGAGCCAGGCGAACAGGTCATCGACCAGAGGTCGGCTCTGTTCCTGGCGGACGGCGCGGCGCACCTCGGGCGGCTTGCCGCGGATCTCGGTTTCGATGGCGTAGAGCGCGGCAACGCGCTGCAGGGTCTCGCTGGCGATCGGCGCCGCTTTACCCCTGGCCAGCTCGATGAACTCGCGCCGCACATGGCTCCAGCAGAATGCCAGCGTGATGCCGGCATTGCTCGCCGCCAGCGCCTTGTAGCCGCCATAGCCATCACACTGCAGGATGCCAGCATAGGTGCTGAGCAGGTCCTTCGCATGCTCGGCGCCGCGGCCTGGCGCGTAGTGGAACACCACTGCCGGTGGATCCGTCCCACCCCAGGGCCGATCGTCGCGCGCGATCGCCCAGGCAAAGCCCTTCTTCGTCTTGCCACGGCCCGGGTCGAGCACAGGCATAGTGGTCTCGTCGGCGAACAGCCGCGGCGAGGCCAGCAGGATCTCGTGCATTCGCCGGACCACAGGGACGATCTCAAGTGCGCCGGTGCCGCTCCAGTCGGCCAGGATCTCGCGTCCGATCTCGATCCCCTGCCGCGCCAGGATCTGCGACTGGCGATACAATGGCAGATGGTCGGCGTAGCGGGAGACCAGCACGTGCGCGACGGTCGCCTCGGTCGGCACGCCACCCTCGATCAGCCGGGCCGGCGCGGGCGCCTGCAGAACCACGCCGGGGCAGGCCCGGCAGGCGAGCTTCGGGCGCCTCGTCACGAGCACGCGGAACTGGGCCGGGATGACGTCGAGCCGCTCTGCGGCATCGGCGCCAATCTCGACCAGGGGGCCCTGGCAGCACGGGCAGGCCGTCGCCTCCGGCGCC
>NZ_BDLP01000365.1:0-4271 GCF_001950415.1 Roseomonas sp. TAS13 | reverse complement strand
GCCGCTGCGGCTCGCATCGATCAGCCCGGCCTTTTCCATGTCCGACAACTGCCGCGACACGGCCTCGCGCCGGGCGCCGATGCGGGCGGCCAGCACATGGTGCGGCGGCGGTGGGCTGACCACGCGCTCGGCCGTCTGGCCCGGCTTGCCGCGCCCGCGCGACAGGCGCAGGAGTTCGGCATAGAGCCGCTGCCGCACCGGCAGGGCCGCCAGCTCGAACAGCCTTTCGCTGCGCGAGCGCACGAGGTCGGCGAGATAGCGCATCATGCGTAGCGACACGGCGGGCGAGGCCAGCACCAGTTCCATGAAGGCCGGCCCCGGCAGGACGCAGAAGCGCGAGCGGTGCAGGGCGGTGACATTGGCGGAACGCGGCTGCCCGGTGATGGCCGCCAGCTCGCCGAAGGCCTCGCCGGGCGACAGGTCGCCCAGGATCATCTCGTAGCCCTCCCCGGTGCGCGCCACGACCCGCGCGGCGCCTTCGAGAAGGAAGTACACGTCGTCCGACAATTCGCCGAAATCGATCAGGACCGTGCCGGGCTCGCAGGAACGGCAGCGCGCGTGTCGTGCGGCCTTTTCCAGCGCGGCCGGGTCGGCGCCTTGCAGGAGGGCCAGGCGCCCCAGACTCTCGGTTTCCACTCCATGGCTCCACATGCCCCAGGCTTCCTTCTCCGGAATATCGGAACGGTGCCGGGACCAGTGCAGCGGTTATCCGGAGCCACGGCATTCCGCCAGGGGCAATCGCCCGGGCGGAATGCCGTGGCCGGAGCCGTGGCGGCTTCCTCGGCGGCTTCCTCGAATAGGCTCCGGGTGGCTGCGGCCCGGCTCCGCCTGCTTCGCTGGCCTCCCTGTTCCGGTTTCCCTGCTTCCTCCAGCCTTTCCGGGGGCGAGGCCCGGACGGCGCCCCGCGCTCATCGTCCGCCCAGATTGGCGCGGCCGAAGACCTCGGCCCGGCCCGTCACCTCCGCCCGGCCGGTGACCTCGGCCCGGCCCATCAGCGTGTCGGCGCGGCCGCCATGCAGCAGGGATTCGATGCTGCCGGTGCTGATATCGATGCGCAGCCCCATGTCGCCGCGGTCGAAGAGCCAGACCCGCAGCCCCTCCATGAAATGCCCGGAGTCCCGGATGAAGCCGGTCGTCGCGACACTGCCATGTTCCGGGACGGCGGTGCCTTCGCCTTCCACCAGGAAGACGGCGGGCGCGGGCAGCGGCACGTACTGCCCATCGTAGCTGTAGCCGAAGATCCGGGCCAGCTTCGGCGGCGGCTCGGCACCCGGTGCCAGCCGCGCCATCAGCGGGTCCCGGAACCCGCCGGCCCGGTCATAGGGCGTGCGGGACGCGTCGGTGATGGCGAGGCCCGGGAACGGCACGCCGAAGAGGCGGATCGCGGCCGGGGCGAGGAGGGTTTCGCCGAGCCGCGCCGCAGGGGTGGGCTTCGCTTCGGACTCTCCGGCCTCTGCGCCGGGCTGTGTCGCTTCAGGGTTGTCCGACATGCTTCATCTCCATTCGCGAGACGCTTCGCGGCATTATATCCATTCGGGAACGATACGTGAGTGTTTTCAACCGGCCGATGCGCGCGATCCGTGCGGCATCATCCGGCGTGTGGCGATGATGTCGCCGTGGCAGCCGCAGGGCCTTGCCCAGGACCGGTGCGGAAGGGACGCCCCCGGCCCGGCCCAGGCAGCGCGGGACATGGGCGGCAGGGGAGCGGAGAGGGCCATTCCGGCGGAGGCCCCCGCCAGGAAGGGGCGGGGATCGATGTCCCGCTCGTCGAAGATATCGAGCAGCGCGCCCATCGCGATGCGCGGGGTGGCGCCCGGCTCCGCCAGCGCCTCGATCAGCAGGGCCGCGACCTGGCCGAAGCTCAGCGTTTCCGGGTCCAGCCGCAGGATGGTCTGCGCCATGGCCAGCCCGACCCGGTCGCGCGCCCTGTGCAGGCAATGGCGGAAGACGCCCTCGAAACGCGCCAGCGCCTCGGCCGAGGCATGGCGCAGCGGCGCCATCGCGGCCGTGACCGCCGCTGGCGTCCAGCTCCGCGTGTCACGGTCCGGCGGGATGATGCCTTCCGCCACCAGCCCTTCCTGGAACAGCTCCACCAGGATGTCCCAGACCGCGCCGGTCAGCGGCGCCGCCAGCACGTGCGCGTTGCGGCCGAGGTTCAGCGGGTCGCGCCAGGTGCCGTCCTCCAGCAGGCGCAGCCCTTGCAGGTCGCGGAGCCGGACGGTGTTGTCCACCACCCGCACCTGCTCGACATCCGAAAGCTCGCCCAGCCGGCTGACCAGGTTCAGCTCGTAGAGATTGCCCGAGGTCTGGGCGAGCAGCCGCATCACCACCGAGGGGAAGTGGAGCACGGAAAGGGTCGAGATCAGGTCGGCGAAGGCTTCGTGAAAGGCCAGGAAGGTGCCGCCCACCGCGCCGGATTTCGGCACCCCCATCGTGGAGAAGAGGATGGCGTGGCCGACCTCGTGCGCCACGACGTCGAAGCTGAGGCAGAGCGGCAGCGCCTGGCCGAAGCGGGTCCAGCGCAGTCCGGCCTCCAGGAAGCCGAAGCCGGACTGGGCATTGGCCCAGTACACGACCGGTTGCAGCTCCAGCCGCGGCAGCACGTCCGCATGCCACCACCGGACCGGCTGGCCCAGATAGTCCTCCCAGATCTCCAGCACGAGCTGGGTCACGCCGTAGAGATGCGCCGACAGGAATTCCGGCGTGCCGAAGGGGATGTGGTCGAAGTTCCCGGCCCCGTCCGGCTGGGCGGGCGGCAGCAGCGCGCCCCGGTAGGGCGGCAGCCAGGCCGGCGGGTCATAGGGCTCGCGCTTGTCCACCGCATGGGCGACATACATCCGGGAATCCGACGGGCCGGGCCCGATGCTGCCGGGGGCGGCGGCCAGTTCCACCAGCTCGGGCTCGGCATAGCCCTGCGCCCATTGCGGAAAGAGCCGGAACAGCGTGCCGCCGGCCATGCCTCAGCCCCCGCCCCGGGGCGGGGCGCCGTCGGGGGCGGCGGTCCCGTCGGTGGCCGCCGCATCCTCCGTGGCCATGGCGGCGCGGTATTCCCGCCAGATGGCGGCCCGGAAGCCGTCCGCATCGGGGAAGCAATGGGCCCGAGCCTCGGCCTCCTCCTCACCCAGTGGCGGGGGCGGCAGGCCTGCCCGGGTCTCGAACCACCAGCGCAGCGCCGCATCCAGCACGGCCTCGCCGGGCAGGTCCCGGTCCTCTCCCTCCCGGTCCTCCGGCCGCCCGGCCAGCCGCGCCTTCAGCCCGGCATAGCGGCCGGACAGGCGCAGGGCATCGAGCATGGCGTCCCGGGAGGCCGGGGCAGGGGGGCGCCGCAGCCGCTCCCAGATCGCCGCCTCGCGCGCCAGCAGCCGGTGCAGCCCGGCCTCGTCGAGGTCATGCGCCGCCAGCCAGGCCTCCAGCGCCGAGCGCCGCCACAGACCGTGGCGATGCCGGAAATCCTCCAGCGCGGCGGCATCGGGCGCACCGGGCACGGACAGGCCCGGATGGCCCTCCGCCGTCAGGCGCAGTTCCCGCCATGCGACCGGATCGGAGACCGCCAGTTCCCGCAGCAATGCGCCTCCCCCCTGTTTCTCCCCTTGTTCCTCCCCCTGTGGCGGCACTGCCGCCTGCGTGGCGAGGAAGCTCTCCCAGGCCAGGCTACGGGTGAAACGAAAGCCCGGCGCCCTCCGATCGGGGGAGGCGCGGACGATTCGCGCCAATAATTCCTCGGCATCGCGGCGTTTCTGGGCGACCGGGTGGCGCCGCAGCCATTCCAGCGCCTCCGGACCGGGGCACGGCAGGGACGCGGCTTCCGCGAGGAGGCGGGCATGGCTCCTTTCGGGGAAGGGCAGGCGCTTGAGCGCATGGGCCAGGGCCTCGCAGCCTTCCGGCCCGATCGCCCCGGCGCTCCATGCGGCCGCGAGGGTGGCGCGCAGGTCCACCATGGCGTCGGAGGCGGCGATCCACCCGGCCTCGGCGGGTGCGTGCAGGATGGCGACCTCGTCGTCATCCTCGAAGGGACCGGCAAAGGGCGGAAAGCGCCCGTCGCGATAGGCGCGGTAGACGGCACCGACCCCCTCCATCCCGAAGGCGCCGCATTCGGCGGCGCGCAGGGCGCCCATGCTGGCGGCGCCCAGCACGGGGATGCCCTCGGAAAGCGCCCAGAGGATCTCTCGATGCCAGACCGCCGGAGCCTCCCGGAACAGCCCGTCCACCAGCCCGATCGCACGGGGGCGCAGGGAGCGCGCCGCGCGGTAAAGGTCGCCCTGCCGCGCCGG
>NZ_BDLP01000364.1:0-4298 GCF_001950415.1 Roseomonas sp. TAS13 | reverse complement strand
GCGCCTTCAGCCGCACCAGTTCGCTCGCCATCACCAGCCAGTCCGCCTGCCGCTCCAGCGGCACCTGGCCGCGGCTTGCCTCCAGCGCCGCCACGAACTGCTCGGCGAGGGGCACGATCGACAGCTGCCCCAGTCGCAGCTTCTGCTGGCGCACCATCTCCAGGAGGAAGTCGAGCGGTCCCTCGAAGCCCTCCAGGCTGAGCACCGGCGGGCCACCGGGATGGGGCGCGGCCTCCCGGCCCTGCCCCGCCGGATACTCCCAGGCCGCCACCGCCTCAGCCATCTTCCGGCCCCGCATAGTCCGGCCGCAGCTCCAGCGTCAGCTCCGGCCAGGCCCGGCGCAGCCGCCGCAGCGCCTGCCAGGGCGACCAGTCCGCCGACCAGAACTCCACCGCCAGCGCGTCCATCCGCCGCTGCCGCCCGTCGCGCCCGGCCGGCACCGCCCGCACGTGCCGCAGCGTCCGGGTCGTGCCCCAATGCGCCCAGAGCCAGGCCCGGGCCTGCGGGTCGTCGGGGCCCAGCGCCAGCAGCCGCTCCGGCACCGGCAGCAGCCGCTGCAGATCGAAGGGACAGCTGCGCTCGCCGGTCTTCCGCGCCACCGCCCACTGCTGCAGCACCGCCACCGCATCGCACAGTCGCTGCGACAGGATCCGCGCGCCCTGCAGGCTGATCGCCCGCTCGCCGTCCGGTGGCCCCGCCAGCTGCAGGAACCAGTCCTCGCGCAGCCGCTCCAGGTCGTGCTGCCAGGGGATCACCCCGGGTCCCGCCGCCGCCGCCCGGAAATCCGCCATCCGCGCCGCCGGACCGCTGATCCGCAGCCTGTTGCGCAGCCAGTCGGTGTGCGCCGGCGCCAGCGGGGCCTCGTCCCCGGCCGGGGCAGCAATGGCATCCGGCACGGAGGCGGACGGCACGGCCAGACCCCTCGCCTACAGGTCGAGCAGCCGGGCCGGGCTGTCGCGGGTGATCCTGGCCCGGCGGCGGTAGCCTTGCGTGGTGGCGATGCTCTTCTGCCGGGCGTGGTGCATCACCTGCTCGTCCAGCGCGCCCTTCAGATAGGCCTCGGTGATGAAGCCCGCCCGCAGCCCGTGCGGCGACAGCCGTTCGGTTTCGTCCACCGTGAGTCGGGCCAGCGTCGCCCGCCGCCGCAGGATCTTCCACACCCCCTGCGGGCTCAGCCGATCCTCCAGCGCCCCGCCCGGGCTGAGCCGCCGGAACACCGCCCCCCACTCGATCCGCGTCCGGCGGAGCCAGGCTTCCACCGCCCGCACCGGGCAGGAGAGCGGGTTCAGCCCGCGCGGGATGCCGATCGTCGCCCCTTCCCGCTCCTGGTCGCGCTTGGAATGGGGGATGAACAGCACCATCCCCTCCGTCGTGAAGCGCAGGTGCTCGTGGTCGATCGCCACCAGCTCGGAGCGCCGCAGCGCCCCGGCGAAGCCCAGCAGCAGCAGGAGATGCGCCCAGAGGGGCAGGTGCAGGAAAAGGCCGGACAGGGCAGCGAGCAGGAAGAGGCCGAGCACGCCGAGCACCGGCCAGGCCCGGGGCCAGAGGGCCTCCCAGAGCAGGGCCAGCCGCGCGAGGCGCCGCTGGCGGTGCAGTCTCCGGGAAACGCCCTCTGGCAGATCGGTCATCCCATCCACTCCGGCAGACGCTGGTGGGCCAGCAGGTCGTCGAGGCTCTGGCGTTCCCGCACCAGGGCCCAGCGCGCCCCGTCCACCAGCACCTCGGCGGCCAGGGGGCGCGCGTTGTAGGTGGAGGACATCGAAGCCCCGTAGGCGCCGGCATCCAGGAAGGCCACGAGATCGCCCGCCGCGAGTTCGGGCAAGCCCCTTCCACGTGAGAAAGTGTCACCGGTCTCGCAGACCGGGCCGACCACGTCGGCGGGCGAGAGCGGGGCGTGGAAGGCCTGCGGCGCGACGGGCAGGATGCCGTGCCAGGCCTCGTACATGGCTGGGCGCATCAGGTCGTTCATCCCCGCATCCAGCACCACGAAGCGGCGGGTGGCGCCGCGCTTGACCAGCATGACGCGGGACAGGAGCACCCCGGCGGGGCCGGCGATCCAGCGGCCGGGTTCGATCATCACCGGCAGGCCGAGGGGGCCGAGCGTGCCGGCGATGGCGCCGGCCAGGGCCTCGGGCAGCGGCGCGGTCTCGTCGCGATAGGGGATGCCGAGGCCGCCACCGCAATCCACCCGCTCCACCGGCAGGCCGCGGTTGCGCAGCGCGGTGACGAGCTCGGCCACCTTGGCATAGGCGGCGCGGTAGGCGGACATGCCCTCGGTGATCTGCGAGCCGATATGGACGGCGATGCCGATCGGGCGGATGCCGGGCAGCGCGGCCATGCGGGCATAGAGGGCGGCGGCATCGTCCAGCGCCACGCCGAACTTGTTCTCCGCCTTGCCGGTGGTGATCTTGGCGTGGGTGCGGGCATCCACGTCCGGGTTCACGCGGATCGCCACCGGGGCCTCGCGGCCCATGGCGGCGGCGATGGCGGAAAGCATTTCCACCTCCTCCGCGCTTTCGGCGTTGATCTGGAAGATGCCGGCGGCGAGCGCGGTGCGGATCTCGGCCTCGCTCTTGCCGACGCCGGAGAAGACGCTGCGGGCGGCGCCGATGCCGGCGGCCTCGGAGATATGCAGCTCCCCGCCGCTGACCACGTCGGTGCCGACGCCCTCGGCACCCAGCAGGCGCAGCACGGCAAGGTTGTCGTTGGCCTTCATGGCGTAGTGGATCGTGGCGTCGAGCCCTGCCCCGGCCAGGGCCTCGCGCAGCGCACGCGTCCGGCGGCGGAGCGTGCTGGCGGAATAGACCCAGACCGGGCTGCCCACCCTGGCCGCGATGGCGGCGAGCGGCACTTCCTCCAGGCACAGCCCGTCCTGCGCATGGGCAGTGAGCTGCGGCCGCTGCGCCAGCAGCTCGGCAAAGGACGGGTCCGGCGCCTGCGGGGCCAGGGAAAGAGGGGAAGCCATGGTCTTGCCTAGTCTGGGGTGTCTGGGGGGACGGTTGGAAGCGGAAAGAGGTGCGGTTTTCCGCGGCGCGGCGCAAGAGGCGGGGAGGATGGTGTCTCCGACGGGTTGGGAGCGCCCGCCCGTTGCCGGGGAAGGCCCGGCCTGCTGCCCGGGCCGCCGCGCCGCGGGGCCCCTGCTTTCATCTTCTCGCCGGGGCGGGCACCATGCGTCGCAGGCTCACCCGGCGCACGGTTGGGGATGGGTTCCCAGGAACCGGGCCACAGCCCGACGGCCATCGCGGACGCCGGTCGAGCCCCGCGCAACGGGGACCGGGCGGGCGGGACGGTGCCTCGCCTCCGGAAGTGTGCGCGAAGTGGAAGGGCCGGGAGAAGCCGCCGCTCGCCTCAGCGACTCCCATCCGCCACCAGGGCATTCGCCCGGGGCATCAGCACCCACATCCGCACCGGCTCGCGCAGGTTGCCGGCGCGCTTGCCGGCTTCCGGTCCCCAGCCGCGGAACAGGTCGCCGCGTCCGGGGCCGCGGATGGCCCCGCCGGTGTCCTGGGCCGCGACGAGGCGGCGGATGTTGCCGCCGGCCACGAAGACCGGGGCGCCCAGCGGCACCACGGAGGGATCGACGGCGATGGAGCGTTCCGGCGTCAGCGGGATGCCCATGGCGCCGGGCGGCCCCTGGTCGGGGCGCAGGCCCTGGTTGACGCGGAAGAAGATGTAGGAGGGGTTCTCCGCCATCAGCGCGGCGGTGCGGTCATAGCCCACCTTGGTCATCCAGCGGCGGATGGCATCGGCGGACATGTTTTCCGGCGCGACGTCGCCCCGGTCGATCAGGGAGCGGCCGATGGAACGGTAGGGCTGGCCGTTCTGCCCGGCATAGCCGAGGCGCAGCATCTTGCCGTCCGGCAGCACCACGCGGCCGGAGCCCTGGATCTGCAGGAAGAAGGCCTCGACCGGGTCGTCCACCCAGACAAGCTCCAGCCCACGCCCGTCCAGCGCGCCGTTCTGGATGGCGGCGCGGTCCGGCAGCGGCTGCAGCTTGCCGTCCATCATCTGGCCGTGCAGGGGGCGCTGGCCATCGCCCTGGCCGAGTTGCACATGCTCGGAGGGCGGGGCGTGCAGCGGGGTCTGGAAATCGCCCACCCGGATGCGGGAGCCGCGCAGCACCGGCTCGTAATAGCCTGTCAGCAGGCCCTCCCCGACCGGAGTGGGGATGAAGTTCTCCTCCAGCGCATCGCGCAGGCGGGCATCGCGAAGCTGCCGCGCCTCGCGCAGCCGGGCGCCGCTGGCGCGGGCCGGCACGGGCGGCAGGTTGCGCCAGGCCTGGGACAGGGCATCACAGG
>NZ_BDLP01000363.1:0-4313 GCF_001950415.1 Roseomonas sp. TAS13 | reverse complement strand
GGCGATGCCCTGGCGCACCAGCCCATGCCAGCTCGTCTCCACCACCTTCTTCGGCTCCAGCCCGCAAAGCAGCAGCCGGTCCTCGGCGCGGGTCAGCGCCACGTAGAGCAGGCGGTTCTCTTCCTCGGCATCGGCCTCGGCGCGGCGGCGCTCGGCCTCCTGCCAGGCGCGGGCCTGGAACTCCTTGCGCGGCGCCCAGAGGGGGAGGGACAGGGAGGCGTCCTCCTCCTCCCAGCGCAGGGGCGAGTTGCGGCCGCCGCGCCCGACATCGGGGATGATCACCACCGGCGCCTGGAGGCCCTTGGCGCCATGGGCGGTGAGGATGCGCACGGCGTCGCCGGCATTCTCGGCCTCGCGCTTCACCTCGGCGCCGCCGCGCCGGAGCCAGTGGGTGAAGCCCTGGAGGGAGGGCGGGTGGCGGTTCTCGTAGCGCAGCGCGGCGTTCAGCAGCTCGTCCATCGCATCCGCCGCGTCGCCGCCCAGGCGTTCCAGCAGCTTCGCGCGGCCGCCATGCTCGCCCAGCACCTCGCTCAGCAGGGCGTGCGGCGTGACCAGGTCGGCGCGGTCGGCCAGCGTGGCGATCCAGCCGGCGGCCCGGCCCTCCGCCGTCAGCGCGCCCCGGTGCTGGAGCAGGCGGTGCCAGAGCGGGCCGTCCCGGTCATGGGAGAGGGCGAAGAGCGCCTCCTCCTCCAGCCCGATCAGGGGCGATTTCAGCAGCGCCGCCAGTTGCAGGTCGTCTTCCGGCAGCAGCAGCACGTCGCAGAGCGCCAGCAGGTCCTGCACCGCGATCTGTTCCACCAGCGCGATGCGGTCCACGCCGCCCACCGCCACGCCGCGCCGCTTGAGCTGGCGCACCAGAAGCTCCGTCAGCCGGGTGCGGCGGCGGACCAGGATCATGATGTCGCCGGGGCGGATCGGGCGGTCGCCGCGCGCGGGCAGGGTCTCATGCCGCACCATGTGGTCGATGCGCGCGGCCAGGGTCTCGGCCAGCAGCGCGTCGGCATCCTGCGCCACCACCGGCTGGCTCGGCACGAACCAGGGCTCCGGGTCCTCCGTGCTGCCGCGCGCGAGCAGGGGCCAGACCTCGACGCTGCCGGCATGGCCGGCGCGGTCGGGGAAGTGGCGCAGCGGCTCGCCATCCGGCCGCACCACGCCGGCCCGCGCGGCGCCTTCGTGGAAGACGGCATCGACGAGCTGCAGGACCGGGGCGCAGGAGCGGAAGCTCACATCCAGCGCCACCGGCTGGAAGTTGCCGCCGGCCTGCCGCACCTGCTGCGAGAAGCGCGCCTCCCAGGTGGCGAAGCCCTGCGCGTCGGCACCCTGGAAGCCGTAGATCGACTGCTTCTCGTCGCCCACCACGAAGAGCGTACGCTCCCCGGCCTCGCGCACACCCTCGCCGGCGAAGAATTCCTCGGCCAGCGCCTCGGCGATGCCCCATTGCGCCGGGTTGGTGTCCTGCGCCTCGTCGAGCAGGATGTGGTCGAGGCCGCCATCGAGCTTGAACAGCACCCAGGCCGAGCCGGGGTCGCGCAGCAGGCGCTGCGCGTGGTGGATCAGGTCGTCGAAGTCCAGCGCGCCCATGCGGCGCTTGCGGGCGGCGTAGTCGGACAGCACCGGCCCGGCGGCGACCAGCAGCGCGCTGGTGGCAGCCAGCAGGCGGTGCGCGTTGGCGCGTTCCTGGAACGAGCGGAGCCGCGCGGATTCCGCCGCCAGCGTGTCGAAGGGCTCCAGCGCCTTGCGGAGATCGCCCTTGCCGGTGTGCAGGCAGTCCCACCATTCCGCCTGCTGCGCCGCGCGCTCCTCCGGCGACAGGGCCAGGAAATCGAGCATCCGCTGGCCGAGGTCGCGCGCCGTCTTGGTCTTGTGGGCGAGCAGCGCCTTCGCCTGTTCCGCGACCGCCGGGGGGATGTCGCAGATCAGCGCCGCCAGGTCCTCCTCGCGCTCCCCTTCCGGCAGGCCGAGGCGCCGGCCCAGCCTCCGTCCCAGCGCCAGCGCGCCGCCGGGCGTCTCGAACAGCGCGGCCAGCTTCTCCCGCCGCCCCGCCATCTCGCGCAGCGCCTCGGCGATCCGGTCGGCGGTGACAAGGCGGGCCAGGGCGGCCAGGGTTTCCGGGGGCACGCGCCCGCCGGACAGCGCCGCCTCCCGCGCCTCGGCCAGCAGGGTGGCGGAATCCGCGTCCTCCAGCATGGCGAACTGCGGCGGCAGCTCGGCCTCCAGCGGGAAGGAGCGCAGCAGCGACTGGCAGAAGGCGTGGATCGTGGCGATCCGCATCCCGCCTGGCTGTTCCAGCACGCGGCAGAACAGCTTGCGCGCGGTGGCGAGCTGCGCGGGCGGCACCGGCTCGCCGGTCAGCGCCTCGATCTCCCCACGCAGGTCGGCATCGTCGGTGACGGCCCAGCGGCCCAGGCGCCGGTTGAGCCGGATCGCCATCTCCGCCGCCGCCGCCTTGGTGAAGGTGAGGCAGAGGATGCGGCCCGGCTCCGTGCCCTCGCGCAGCAGCAGGCGCAGCACGCGGTCGGTGAGCACCTTGGTCTTGCCGGAACCGGCCGAGGCACCCACCCAGGCGGAAAGGCGCGGGTCGGAGGCGAGGCGCTGGGCGTTCTGGGCGCGTTCGCGGGCGGAAAGAGGAATGTTCACGCCGGTCTCGATCCTGGCCTGGGCGTTGCGCCATCCCGGGTGAAAGGCGCCGCCTTTCCCCCGGCCCCCCTCTCCGCCAGGACCCTGCGGGCCCTGGACCCGATGAGCTGGCGCCTGCCGTGGCCGGTTCGCGCCGGAGAGCGACGCTCTCTGGCGACTGGCGGCGCCATCCGCGCGAAAGGGGTGCTGGTCTTTTTCCGGGAGCCCCGCGTCTCCGCCTGCTCCGAAGGGTCGGGCGCCGGGCTGGTGGCCGCCACGCAGAGCCAACTCAGGCCCGGGGTCCGGGGACCGGCTCCGGTCCCCGGCGGAGAGGGGGGCCGGGCGGAGAGGCGGCGCCTCTCCCCCGGGGCCGGCCACGGGCGCGGCGCGGACATGGGGGACAGTGGCTTCACTCCGCGCCCGCTTCCTCGGCCCCGCCCCATTCGC
Source organism: Roseomonas sp. TAS13 (assembly GCF_001950415.1). Taxonomy (NCBI): domain Bacteria; kingdom Pseudomonadati; phylum Pseudomonadota; class Alphaproteobacteria; order Acetobacterales; family Roseomonadaceae; genus Roseomonas; species Roseomonas sp. TAS13. The sequence continues at coordinate 1,250 of NZ_BDLP01000363.1, read as the reverse complement.
GCTGGCGGGACAGGTGTTCGTAATCCGTGTTGCGGGGGCTGCGGCCCGGATGCGGGCGCGCCAGGAAGGGACGGTCGCCCAGCAGGAATTCCCGTGCCAGCACGTCCACCTGCCGCCATGCCGCCTCGGCCACCTCTGTCACGGTCACGTCGCCCCTGGGCTTGAAGACGAGTCGCTCGCCTTCCTCGATGGTACCCGAGAGCTTCCAGTGCTCCAGCGCCGAAACCGTGGCGGGGGCGATGCCGGGGAAGCCGCCCTTGAGCGCCATGGCGGCCTCCAGCGGCAGCTGCGGCGCGCGGCCGTCCTGGATGGCGATCTGGGCCGGGGGGGCGCCGGTCTTGAAGTCGAGGATGGCGAGGCCGCCATCGGCCAGGATGTCCAGCCGGTCGGCGCGCCCTTCCAGCCGCACGCCGCAGGGCAGCTCGATCTGGCCGGACTGTTCGGGGTGGCGTTCCCGCACCTCGGGGCGTTCCCGCTCGGTGGCCAGCAGGAATTCGCCGATGCGGCGCAGGCGCGGGCGCCAGAAGGCGGCGAGGCCGGGGCGCGGGGCGTGCCGGCGGATCGCTTCCTCCACCGCTTCCCCGAACCATTCCAGGGCCCGGTCGCCATAGGCACCGGCGCAGCGGCGGGTCCAGGCCGCCACCGCGTCATGCACCACCGAGCCGAAGGCGGCGCCGTCGGCCTCGGCATCCAGCGGATCGAGGGGGCGCAGCCGCAGCACGCGCTTGGCGTACCAGGCATAGGGATCGGCCTTCAGGTCCCAGACATCGGTGACGGTCAGGCGGCGCGGGCGCAGCAGCACCGGCGGGGCCGGGGCCGGGCGGGGGCAGGGGAGGACGACCTCCGGCATGTCCAGCCGCTCCGCCCAGCCGGTGGCGGGCGAGGCTTCGATCCGCAGGCCCTGGCCGTGCAGGAAGATCTGCAGCCGGGTCAGCCAGCGTGCCTGCACCGACGGGCTGCCGCCGCGCTTGCGGGCATGGCTCAGCACCACGTCCGGGGCGGACAGGGCGCTCATCATGAAATCGGCGGCGACGCGGCCGATGCGGGCCTCCGGCGCCGGCAAGCCGAACTCGCGGCGCATCGGGCGGCTCATCCAGGCGCCGGGATCGGTGGCGATGGGCCAGACGGTTTCCTCCAGCGCGCCCAGCACCACGCGGTCGAAGGATTGCAGCCGCGCCTCCAGCAGGCCCAGCACCTGCACCCGCGGCTGTCTCTTGATCACATCTACGCACAGCTCCACCGTAAGGCGA